>JBDUDG010000247.1:0-5254 GCA_040003045.1 Saprospiraceae bacterium
GACATCAATGAAGTGAATATGTTCATCAAGCAGTTTGATCAGATGCGAAAGATGATGTATAATCTTAGTAAGGGAGACAATATGCAGAAGATGATGCAGCAGTTTAAGGGAAGGTGACACAAAAGGAATAACGAATAACGAATAGCGAATAAAATGACTAAAGAACAATCGAACAAGTCCCCATTTCAGGGGATTTAGGGGCATTACAGGGCATTATGAATTAAACAAAAAAACAAGTCCCCATTTAAGGCTCCCAGATTGTCCTTACGAATTCCGCATTGTCATCAAAATTGACACCATTGATTTTCCTGTTACCTACAAAACCACCAAGATATCCAAGCGTGTCACATGCCTCATTCAATACACTGGAATTGTTATCATCTCCGCAATTTTCTCCAAAAAAAACAAACACCCTCTTTTTTTGAAAATTATATTCTTTTACAGAGACATCTTCCGGACAGGTGTGTAAGCTAAATTCAACCGTCTTCTGTACTATACAGACCGGAACACTTCCATCATCATCCGAATCATCGCAACTAGCGACAAACAGTAGTGAAATGAGTGCCAGCATTAATATGTTTTTCATTTAATTATTTTAAAAATATTCAGAATTAAAAAAAGAATTCTAGTCAAAAATAGGTTGGCTACTTCAAAGCACCAAACAATGGCTCGTTGCTACCACGGAATTTGTCCTGATTATAAGCCATCAGGAATATCGATGGGAAAAATCTCAAAGTGAATAGTTATTAGTTGTCCTGGGATTTATCCCGTGGTCAAAAAATAAGAATGATATTGGCATTAGTCGGATGTGATATCAATCTCCTTTCATTCCAGCGGCATCTTATCTTCTTCCTCTTCTTCAGGTTTGTCTTTAAGTATAGCGCCGGCAAGGCTTGCGGTAAATATTCCAATAAAGGCAATTCCGGTAAATTCTAAAATTCCTGCCACAATGCGACCTCCCAATGTCTCCGGATGAAATTCCACATAAGCCACGTTGGTAAACATATTGATCGCCCACCAAAGCGTATCACCAAGATGTGAAAAATTAGGATTTGTTTTTGATTCCAAAAGCCATGAAATACCTGCACCAAGTGAGATAACAACCATTGCTAATAGTGCGAGTATATCGAGATGCGCATTTCTTGCCACTCTGAAAACACCCCTCCAGAATTTTCTAAGTCGTGCAGCTGTTCCAATGACCCGAAATAATCTCATCACCCTGACGAGTCTCACCAATCGCAAACTCCGAAGAATAGGTATAGCTTCTGCACCAAAAACCATATTGCCTGTAATCGGAATCAGGGAAGGGAGCTCGTACCAGTTACGCTTTACATATGCTTTCCAGTCGCCGCTACCAATGGCACTCCAGACAAAATCAATTATAAAAATTAAAACGATAGCAAGATCAAGGAAATCGTACCATTCAAATTGATTTGTCAGCCTGTGATGACCAAGATCATAAATACCAATACCTACACTGATAAATGCAAGCAAGGAAATGAAAATATCCTTTCTCAATTGCCTTTTAGCGTGCCGGTCCTTTATGACTTCCTTCATGTATTAATCTCCAATGCCTGAATCAAATCATCGAATAAATACTTCGGGTCCTCAAGACCAACATAAAACCTGACATAGTTCCAGGGAATATGTGGATCCGCTCTCCCCGGTAAATTATAAAGAGCAGCGATCGGCATCATCAGTGCCTCGTGCCCTCCCCAGGATACAGCAATTTTCCACCGACTGATCCGGCTTATGACAGCAAGAAGTGATTCAATGTCCGGAAGATCAAATTCCACAGTAAACAAACCACCGCAACCGCTCATTTGTTTTTTAGCAAGTTCATACTGTGGAAAATCTGGATCAAATGGATAGATCACTCGCTTTATGGCTTTATGGCTTTTTAATTTTTCCACGATTATTTTCGTAGAAGATTGTACACGTTCCATGCGCAATGGAAGAGTACGAAGACCGCGAATAATCAATGATGCGTCATGAGGAGAAATGATGCCACCAAGTGTCATGTATTCTTCCATAAACATCTTATTGATGATCTCATGACTACTACAGACCACTCCTCCCACAACATCGCTGTGACCATTGATATATTTTGTTAGTGTATGTATCACTATATCCACACCCATCTTGGACGGCTGTTGAAATAGTGGACTCGAATAACTGTTATCAATGGCAGTTTTTATAGAATGCTTTTTCGCCAATGCAACGCAAGCGATGATATCCTGCAATTCAAAAGTGAAGGTGTTCGGACTTTCCAGGAAAAGTAATTTTGTTGAAGGCCTGATCAGTTTTTCAATAGCATGTATATCACTTCCATCGACAAAATCATAAGCCACGCCAAACCTTGAAAGATATTTACTCAATAAGGCAGATGTCCAGCTATACGGATGTCTCACGCATATGACATGATCACCCTGAGCTACACAAGACATAATAGCTGCAGCAATGGCAGCACTTCCACTGGCAAATACCAAAGCATCTTCTGTATATTCCAGTGCAGCAAGTTTTTTACGAAGAATTTCGACAGTGGGATTATTTCCACGTGTGTATACATAACTATTGACTTCATCCAAAATTGATTTTCTGAAATTTTCCACATCAGGAAATGCAAAATTGCTGGTCTGAATGACCGGAGGAGACATGGCATTAAAATATTTTTCACGGTCCTCGCCGAGGTCGTTTAGTATGTAACTGAGATGATCTTCCATGGGTTGTAGGATTATGGGAAATGGTTAAATGGTTAAATGGTTAAACGGCGAAACGGCGAAACGGGAAAACGGGAAACGGGAAACGGGAAACGGGAAACGGGAAAACGGGAAAATGGGAAACGGGAAAACGGGAAAACGGGAAAACGGGAAAACGGGAAAATGGGAAACGGGAAAACGAGAAAACGGGAAAACGGGAAAACGGGAAAACGGGAAAACGAGAAAATGGGAAATGGGAAACGAGAAAACGGTTATTTGATTCAAAATTCGGTGATCCATTTAGTTTAGTTTTTTGCCTATTAATAATAGGTTTGGTTTTAATTGGCCACCGATGATATAGACATGATCGCCTGCTGATGTAATTCCAAACCTGGTCAATCTTTCAGGAACATTTCCTACATCTGTCCATTGGTCGGCATCAGGATCATAATGGATCAGTCTTGACTCGAATTCATGAGGTTTGCCGAAGATGCCATAGATCCGACCTTTCACAGAAAAAAGTCCTATGTATCCCATTGGACTTACCACATCAGCTTTTTGGGACCAATGATCAGTATCCGGATTGTACTCGATTACGGTCGCGATGGATTGATTATCCTCCGTACTACCTCCGGCAACAATGATTTTATCATTCACAACTATTGCGGAATGACCATAGCGGGCGACTGGCATTGAAGATTTTTTCTGCCAAATACCAGAGGAGGGATCATAAACCTGAAGCGAATTTGTGACCAATTTATTTTCACCCGATGTTCCTGTAATACCGCCAATTAAATAAATTTTGTTTTTGTAAATGACCGAAGCAGCTTTTGAGACTGGCATTGGTAGATTTGGCAAGGTTGTCCACAAATTTTGCGAAAGATCAAGTTTTTGAAAAGCAGAAGTAATCTCCGAATCTTTATTCATTCCTCCCATCAGATAAATAAAATGATTGAACTGAACTCCGGTTTCAAATTTTACAGGAGTTGGAATTTGTGGCGCTGTATACCATTTGCTTTCACGCGTATTGAACAAACCAACCTCTTCAGGGAATTCTCCATCGGTGCCATACAGATGGTCACCATCCATCATAGCCAGATTGAAGTTGAATGCAATATGCTGGGAATTAAAAGTCCATTTAAACTGATCGGGGCAGCATTTGTGTGGAAGGTTGCAGGAAGTTAGCAGACAAAGTGCAAAAAATATTCTTAAAAGCTGCATTGTTTCTCTTGTATAAAATGAATTGTACCACCGCATAAATATAATCTCAGGTAAATGGATGAGATATATTATCCTGTGTAATTTCTGATAAATTTTTACACCCGGATAATGCCATGATCAGTTCAAGTTCAGCCATAATATTTGAAATGCAATCCACGACACCATCAGTACCATTGCATGCAAGAGCGTAGGCATAAGGTCTTCCGATCATCACGCCCTTTGCACCCATCGCCACACATTTGAATACATCGCTTCCTGTGCGAATGCCGCTGTCCATCCATACTTCGATTTTTCCATCGACAGCTTTAATGATGGATGGAAAAACTTCTGCGGTGGCTACTGAGCCATCGATTTGTCTGCCTCCATGATTTGATACGATGATCCCATCAACACCTGCTTCAACCGCTTTTTGCGCATCATCAGGACGTAGAATACCTTTGAGATATACCGGCAACTTCGTCCATGATTTGATCAGTGCGATATCATCCCAGTTCATTCCGGGATTATTAAAGACTGAAGTAAATTTTTGGATGGTTTTCAAAGCGCGTTTCGATTGCAAGTTGCTGAAGAATCTCCCTGGCATCCTGCTATTCAGGCTAAATAGGTTTCTAAGAAGTGAAAATGTAAGTGGTGGTTTAATTGATGTGACATCTACAGGATCAGGCAATGCATTAAAAACAGGATCAGAATAATATTGAGCAATCCCTCTTCCATTGATGAAAGGTGAGTAGCCCAGATTCAAATCACGGACCCGCCATCCAAGCATGGTCGTATCTAAAGTCACTACGAGTGAACTGCAGCCTATTGCTTCAGCTCTGCGGATAAAACTTTGGGACAATTCTCTTGATTTGCTGTAATAAAGCTGGAAAAGACGCGGACTATCCTTGAGGTTTGCAGCGATATCTTCCATCGGTACAGACGCCTGACTGCTGATGATCATGGGCACTCCTGAAGTAAACGCGGCTTTACCAACAGCTAAATCCGCTTCGTGATGAGCCAACTCAAGAACACCAATAGGAGCTAACATAAAAGGTGCAGGAAGCGTATGCTCCCTCCACTTTAGTTGCATACTAACCTCCTGCACACCACCCAGCATATGTGGATGGATTTTGATCTGATCAAGTGCTTTTCTGTTATGATCTATAGTAGTCTCTCGTCCCGCTCCGCCTGCCAGGTAGGCAAAGGCATGAGGGGATAAAATCTGCAGGGCTCGTTGTTCAAGCCCTGCAAACGACAGCGGGGTTTTTGGGACTCCACCGGCCAACCCATTAATATAGATCTCTCGCTGACGCTGAAGGCTTCGCATGATTCCTCCAATGTAGAAAGATTTCAAT
>JBDUDG010000248.1:0-5245 GCA_040003045.1 Saprospiraceae bacterium
CTACTCAATACTACTTCACTACGCAATACCCAATACCTTTCCCTATTTTCACCCGGCAATCTACCCTTATTCCATGCCTTTATTCCAAAACTCCGTCCAAAAGACTTCTGCGCTAACTCATGGGCCAGCTGTACATACTCCTTTTCAAAATCCTGTCTGAACGCGATTTGCAGGACTATCGCGGCATGTATATCAATCTGTACAATGAGTTCAGGACGGTCACCCGTGGCGATAGTGAGAATGTCAATGATGATATCGTCTTTGAAATGGAGCTGATCAGGCAGGTGGAGATCAATATTGATTTTATCCTGGCGCTCATCCGAAAGTATCACGATGGACATCAGCAGGACAAAGAAATCGTGATCAGCATACAGAAGGCCATTGATTCCAGCCTGGAGTTGCGCAACAAAAAAGATCTGATTGAGGACTTCATTCAATCGTTGACACCCACTTCAGACGTCGATGATGACTGGCATACCTTTGTGGATGACAAAAAGCAGGAAGAGCTGGACAAGATCATCGGAGATGAAAATCTGAATAAGGAAGAGACCTATGGTTTTATTCAGAATGCTTTTCGTGATGGATATGTGCAGACGACTGGGACGTTGATTACGAAGGTGTTACCACCGGTTTCAAGATTTACACCTGGTGGTGAGCGAACAAAGCTGCGTGAGACAGTCCTTGAAAAGCTGATTGCATTTTTCAATAGGTTTTGGGATATTTCGGGAGGAGTGTTTATGAGGGAGGGGTAAGTGAAGGTAACCTTTTACAAGCTCGCTAATTTATTTTTTGATGACTTTTATTCTCTAGAAGTATGTAATATATCGAAGCAAATGAAAGGTCTTGCCTAAATGTGTTGTCTAAATCAAAGATCTACCACCTACATCCTCTGGAGCGGACCGGTGTCTTTACTTGATGCAGGAGCCGTATGCGGGGAAATCCGCACGTACGGAACTGGCAGGGGGTATCAGGTGGCTGATATTTCTATCGCGACCGATTACAGCAGGTTCAGAAAACAACTATTCGGCAATATCACGACGCTCAATCCGCAATATAATAAGTTGGAGCTTTTTAAGAAGACACAGAATCTGATGGACCGGTTTCTTTTTCTTCTGTTTGCTGAAGACCGATTACTTCTTCCTCATAATAGCGTGAGGAAAATTTTGAAGGAATGGGATGACCTGCGCAGGATGGATGAATACAGGCCATTGTATGACCGCTTCCGAAAATATTTTGGGTGGTTGAATACCGGTCATGGGTAGGGAGTGGAAGGTTAACAATTAGAATAGTTTTGTTTGTGCTTCCTTTTTAGGATAGAAGGCTCCTATGATGATGAAGGGATTGGGTGCCATAAAATGAAATTCTCTTGTCGTACCTAAATAAAAGTGAAGATCTTTAGTGCCAACAAACTCATCAAAATATTTTTTACGAACACTGGCCAAAGCTTTGGTTTCGTCACCTTCAAATCTCTTGAGTTCATTCCAGTATAATTGTCCGGTCTCCCAATCTTCAATCATCAATGTACTTTTCTTGCCTTCGTCATCATGAAAGACATACGAGAATTTATAAGGTAATTTCTGTACGACTTCAATTTTTCCGGTTAGAGATGTTTCAAATAAATTGGATTGTTTCAGATTTTCCAGTTTAGCTTGATCCCAATCCCTTTCAACAGGTTGCGCAATAAAATCTAAAACTTTAGTTGGCTTGAATACAGCAAGTGAAGTACAGATATCCTTATCTTTTGCTTCGGCGATAAGCTTTGTGAGATTGGTGTAAATTTTACCCAGGCATATTTGTTTTCGTTCTTCCCAGTTTCGGGAGGTACCCAAATGATGCAGAACCTTTATTTCACTTTCGTGAGAAAATGGTCTGTAACTTTCAGGTCGTGGATCCTTATCATTTCGAACAAGATCCAATTCAACCCAGTCGTATTTTTTGTACTGTTCAGAGTAGACCTTTTTTCTAAATTGAACAGGATAAATCCTGATCCAGGAACCATCTTCTCGAAAACCAGCCGTACAGACTAATTCGTCATACTTGTTTGAGAGTGAGGGGTAAGTTTTTACTGTGATGAGTACTCGGGTCAGTGACATTCTAAATATGTTGGATATCATAATGGAAGCCGGGAAGTTTTTGAATGGCTTCTGCTAAGTGTTTTCGGTGGCATTGGTGGATATTTGCTTCAAAACAAGTCAAAGCAATTCGATGATGCTGAATCAACAACTGTAAAATATTTTGTTGCGAGGTAGCTGCTGAAGGCAAATTTGTATTTCTATATTCCGTAAATAAATCGTCATAATCTTTTTGGGTACTCAGTTCTTGCCTTTGTGATGATGGAATACCCACTTCAGGAATATGAATGTATTGAATACCTAAACTTTCGCAGTACTTTTTAAGGTGACTTTTACTGAAACCGTATTTCATGCTCAGCGGATTATTTCGTACGTCAACCAATACCTGAACATTATTTTTAAGAAGTCGAACTAAATATTCTTCCAGTGATATTCCTTCATACCCTATAGTAAATAGAATAGTATCAGTGCTGTTTGGCCTAGCGAAAGTCACCTTTTGTAATTCAATAGGAGTTAATATTTTCTCTGCCACTTCACTATGGATCGCATAAAACGGATAGTGATGATAAGTATATTTCATGAGGCTGTCCTTGTTCATTGAGCCAAACTGAAACTTTATTTCTCTTAACCTTATCTGGTCATCAGGTTTTAATTGAACAACATAATCTGTAGTGTCTAGTCTTCTGAAAAAGGTATGGCCATCTTCCAGAAAACCCTTACGAGACATTGCATTCATATCCGCAGTTGCAGAATAAGAAAAACATCCATATTTGTAAGGGACGAAGTCATAATCTGCCTTAGTCTGTTGGGATGTAAAGAGGAAAAGAAGTTTTTGTAAACGGATCTTTTCAAGGTTCCCATTAAATGACTGGAGAAGGGCTAGTATTACTTTTCGACGATAGAACACTAAACAAATATAGGACTTTGGGGAGATATGTATTAAATATCAATATATTGCTGGGCAATAGGGGCTTCCATTAAATAACTGAGTATGTTAGGATTAACCAATGATAAAGCAAGAGTTATAGGAAAATAGAAAAGTCATTTCATTCTACTTTCCGTTGAAACTTCCACAATTCCTCAATCATTTTCTGCAAAGAAGGACCTAGCCTTTCATCTCTCCGCTGTCTATATTGGACAACATCTTTGCCCCACGCGCCACCTTGCCTGTTTAAGGGTGGTTCACCGACACTGATCAAAATAGCCTCCATATGATTGAGTGCTTCCTCATGAGTGCTGGGAGACTTAATTTTTTCTGCTGCTAAATTTCCATTACCTAAAACTCTTCTCGTTCCAAACCAAGAAAACCTATTCCACCTCCCTGCCAAAGCATGACGTCTATGTGATCGAAGCCTTGTAAATAATTTTTGGTTTCCTCTGCCCGTCTGACCAATATAAATTAAATTGTAATCTGCATAGAGTGCATAAATTCCTGACTGGTACCTAAAGTCAACAGGTTTTTCGGATCTTGCTTTTGACGGCACTCCAAGAAGCATTCCTTCATCCGAGGGTTTGCCCCAAAATATATCTTCAACATTCCAAAAAAGTCCGTAATTGTAAATTATCATAGTGTCTGAGCTTTTGTTGTTAAATCTAAGTCAATAACTCTCTAATTTATAAATCCGACATTCATTCATACCTACTTGTATCCATTTAAATATCGATTACTAAAGTCGTAGTAGCAAATTGAGAGGATTCACCATGAAGTCTTAGTAAAATGAATTCATCTCAAATTTCGTTAGCAAAATCATCTGAAAATAATGATGAAATTGAAGTTGCCATAATTTACAATCCAAACACTTCCTTCGCCTTCTTCCAATTCTTCTTCATTATCGGTCTGCTGTAACAAGTCTCACCGTATGAAGGCTCACCAGAGAAGTGACAATATTTCTCAGCAAATTCCGGATTACTGTAATTACTCCAGGAATTGTAGGCCTCGTTTGACAATGGGCGAGTGAGGTTAAATGGAATTTCTACTGCGGTCCGGATGCAGTACCCAGTGGGTTTTGAGGCAGTCTTTTTAATCTCCGTTTTTGGTGAGAATGTTTTTTGGGAAGGTGCCTCTGTTTTTTTATCAGTCTGAACTGTCGATGTACCGGCGAGTTCAAAAGGTTTGTCATTACTGTTTTCTTCTATAAATTTGATATGTTCAAATGCTTTTGTATAAATCTCCTGGTCAGCCGGATTGGTTGTATCGTATAAGACGCCAATCTCCTTGTTGTTGATCATCGAGTATTCATAAAAATTTAGAGATGTTATGATCAGTTTCGTGTCATTGATATAGCATTTTGCATGTAAGTTTTCATGGAATTTTAAATAAACAGATCTTAGGCTGGTCAGGAATTTGAGATGTTCGGGTGTTAAGTCTGATTTCCCATAAATGATGATTGTTTTCTTCTCCTTTTTATTCCGTGAATTGATGAGCTCCTGGAACTCCTTCGATAATTTTAGATATGGGCTAACCAGGTAGAGAGTTGTATCTGCATCTTGAATCAGCTCAATTAATGCAGATGAGATCTGCATGGTCGTTAAAAACTTTGCCATCGTTGTATATTTAAGTTCTAAGAATGTTTTTTTATTTCACTAAGATTGCGAGTCGATTTTGTTAAGTCATTGATTTTCAAGCATCTTCAAATTTCACATTTCACCAGTCAAGCTACCCTCAATTAATGCCCTTATTCCAAAAATCAGTCCAAAAGAAGTACCTGTCTGACCTCAACGGAGACAGCCTACAGACAGCTTGGGATAAGTTTAGAGCTCACTTCCACAACCCGGTCATCCAGCAGAATATCCTTAATGCCAAGGAAGAGGAATACCAAACGAATAACGAATAATGAATAACGAATAGCCAACTTCAAATAATTGAAAAACAGATGAGAGGGATATCTCTGTTTTAGAGCTTCATGATAAGATACAAAAGGGGAGCCGATCATCATTATTGAATTGAGGAAGTATCTGACAGTGACTCCAGAAAGAATGATAGGACCATCCTGTCAGAGGTAGGGGCTGTCATTGCAGTCATCGAACTCAAGGATACGATTACCACTTATCTGACCAGGGTGGAGAAGGTCTTTTTTACCGCTAATTCCGCAGATGGATTTTAAAAATGAATTGGCGCAAATTATTTTGTCCAGTCCTCTAATTCGATGCCCGATATTCGTTTGAAATGTTCT
>JBDUDG010000031.1:0-17725 GCA_040003045.1 Saprospiraceae bacterium
CTAATCTTACGGCAAAAGGGCAGAACTTATTTTTAATTGGCGAGAAGAGTTACCCCTGTACAGACACGATTACCTTGGAGTCAAATGCTGATGACGGTTATGACCTGAATGTATTTATCTGTAAGGATGGTAAAGCAGGACTTATTGGAGTTAGTACAAATTCCATAATAGGCGAAGAATTTACCGGCGAACTCATTATCCTTCTTAAAGACGGGACTGTTTTGACTTGCGATGATAGTGATGCATCTGAAGCAGTAGATGATCGTGCTATCGCTTTGTACCATTTAACAGATTATCAATTGACTGAATTGAAATCCAGCAATATCCATATGGTGAAATACACGATGGCCTGGCTAACTGCAGAGACATATTCAGTTTCAAATAGAGGAATCGAAACCAGTACTTTAATAAGTGAGTTCTTTAAGGAATAAACTGATCTAAAAAAGACTACACATTATGGCCTGTTTAACATCCAACAGCAAAAAGGCCGGGCACAGGAATTGGCCCGCCTGATGCAAAAAGGAAAAATCATCGTGCCCGGATTTCATCAGGTAGGCGGTAATTATATCCGTTCTGATCATGACGATTCCGAAGCTAACAATATGCTTGAGATGTTTAAGAGTAATGAGACAGGGAGGTGGTGATAGCGGCTATCCCTGGATATCCGTAACATACAACTCTTACAACTGAACCATGGAAGGCACTATTCAAATTCACATAGAAAAATTACCGGAAGGTTTGTACCTGGCTACATCTGATGATGTTCAGGGATTAGTGGCACAAGGCCGTACCATTACCGAAACGTTGGAGATCGCTCGTGATGTGGTGAAAAAATTGTTGGAAGCTCAGTCCAGTGATGCGAATAAGGTTCATTAATTGGGTGATAATTTAAAAAATTGCTTATGATTGACGCCATTAAAAAAGCTTTCGCAGAGATCGAAAAACTTCATGAAAAAAAACAGCAGGAACTTGCACAATTGATCCATGATGAACTTAGTTGGGAAAATACTTTCTTACAAAACCAGGATCTCCTCTCTCAAATGGCTAATGAAGCCTTAAACGAATATAAAACGGGTAAGATCTCGGATAAGGAATGGTAATGAAATCAGTTACCACTCTTCAATTCAGAAAATCTTTGGAGAGACTTCCCAAAAGTATTCAGACAAGAGCCAGAAAAACTTATTTATGTAAGAATAATCCATTGAACACCACAGGTTCAGACCTGGTTTGTCTGTACTATTCAGGTTTGCTTTAAGGAGCTTTGAAAACCTTCGCTTTAGGTGACATTTCAACGACAGTGTTTCTTATCTTTGAGCCGATGAAAATTTATACTGACACATCAGTTATTGGCGGCTGCTTTGATTTTGAATTCAGAGAGTGGAGCATCGCTTTGTTTCAGGAGTTTGTTTTAGGTTCAGAGCAAATTATGCTTTCAGACCTGACACTTAAAGAACTTGAACTTGCCAGAGATGAAATTAGAAACAAAATAAATGAGATCCCTGACCAAAACCGAATCACTATTGGAATGAGTGACGATGTGATTGAACTCGCTGATAGATATATAAGCGAAGGTGCATTGACAAATAAAAGTTACAACGATGCTTTACACATTGCACTTGCAACAATCAACAATTGTGATGTGTTAGCAAGTTGGAATTTCAAACACATTGTGAACCTTGAGCGCATCCGACTATACAACTCAATCAACTTCCGACATGGCTATAAGATGATTGAAATCAGAACCCCAAGAGAAATTTTAAAATCAAATGACTATGAATGACAATAAAAATTTTGACGCAGTTCAAATGATGCGTGACATCAGAGAAAAGTTAAGCGAAAAGTATTGGAAACATCCTGACATTTTGAAAAAAGAAATGGAGGCAATACGAGAAAAGTATAACCTCAAATTGGCGGCATCGAAATCTAAATGATGGCTGCATGATTATCCTGAACTGAGAGACACCAATATAAAATTAGGCCGCGCCTACGCTGCTGACAAAGAGCATAAATTAAGAGTAGCATCATGAACCTGCTTTTTGCCCCCGACCCCTGCGTTCCTACATTCATTTCATTCAGCTATCGCTGTCATTTCAATTTCATGTATGGAAACGCTGGGGCGAATGATTTTCTAATAGAGTATGTTTGTCGTGAATATATTTGTACTTCACACCTCTTAATTAGTACCTCAAATCCCATATCCCATATCCCATATCCCACGTCTCAAATCATTAACAGAAAGACATAGCTCTACTACTGTTTGCCCAAGATGTGGTTCTATTTTAGTTGAAAGAACAGCCAGAAATGGTACTAATGCAGGTTCTAAATTTTTAGGATGTGAGGGATATCCAAAGTGTCGATTTACAAAGAAAATATAAAAAATCAGGTTTGATCACTCAGCCTGATGCGGGATTCTCGTGCTCACCGTTCATCAAAGTATTCCATGTACTCTGCATTTATCAATTATCATTTATTATTAACAATTACCATTAAGTCCGTAGCTTAGTATTCAAGACCACCGACACACCACAACATGAACATCAACCTAGGAAATGCCCCAGCCGCCGTCGGAGTTGCCTTCGATGTGATCACAGATTATATGCAGGAGCTAAAACGCCTGAATCAACTCCCTGCACAGACCGAACTTGACAAAGATTTCCAGGGACAAACATATCATGTCATCGTTCACATCGATCTGTATGAATTCCGCATGGCTGTAGATACATCGGGCTTGCCTTATAGCATCCTGAAGATCACGGGTACGATTGATGCTACACCATTGGCTGATCCGGGCGCGACGCCGATTGAATTGCCACTTGATGCCGATATTAAACTTACCGTCATCCTCATCCCCGGAGCCGGAGTTCCGGTGGTAGGATTTCGTTACGATGGTGTGGATGGAACACCCTCCTTTCCTGTGGCGGCGGCTGATATCGATACGTTTATTCGCCAACCACAAATACTGGATTTGATCAATGGCATACAGATCGCAATAGCCGAAGATTTAATTGACGGTGTCAGTGCGAGTTTGTTTCCGGATCCCGGCACAAGACCTGTTCCCGCTGACTGGAGTGTTGCGCTGACGCTGACGCCGGCATCTTCAGATACTGTTGATGCATTTGTTATTTCGACTGCTCCGCCCGGAATAGATGCCAGCCTTAACATCACCGAAAGTCACATGGCGGCTAACATGGGTATTTCCATTGCGTTCAACAGGACATTTCTTGACCCGCTGATCGGTGCCAGTGCGGCTGCTAAGGTGGGCACCAAAACGGATGGCGTTATTACGGTATCGCTGGAAATGATCATGGCCGACACGGGCATTAGTTTAGACGGACATGTCGTCAGGCCTGTCAAAATATTGCCGGATGTCGATGTTTACTTTAATGGTATCGCCATTCCCGGGCTTATCCGCGGTACGACGAGTATGACGATGGACACCTCGGGCATCAATGTCGATGTTGATGACAGTGATGAAGTTTTTTATTTCATCCTGAAATGGTTTCTGACACTGGGTGCGATGGCGCTGCTCTTCACGGGAGTGGGATCCCTTACGTTCCTGGGCATTGCGATGTGGGCTTCGGTGGTACAGTTCGCGTGGAAGGGAGCTGCACAACTTGATGATGCACCGCATATACTTCGCGATTCATTGGGCGATGCGTTGGCAGGACCTTTAAGCAAATTGGCGGATTCGCTGGGCAATGATTATCCCGCAGGTTCATTAGAGGTGGATGCTACGCCTGATTCCTGTATCGTGGTCAATGGCCATATCATTCTATATGCGCAGGTGATCATCTCACAGATCATGTCCAGAATGCGCTCTGCTGAATATTCACATCATCTCCGCAGGTTTGTCATATTTGAACTCAACAATCGCCGGAGATTCAGGGCACAGGAACTGGCCCGTCTCATGCAAAAAGGAAAAATCATTGTTCCCGGATTTCATCAGGTAGATGGTGATTATATCCGTTCTGATCATGACGATTCCGAAGCGAATAATATGCTTGAGATGTTTAAGAGTAATGAAACGAAGGAGGTGGTGGTGAGGAATAGATAGTGAAGAATGAAGAGTGAAGAGTGAAAAGTGAGTATCGAGGGCAGCGAAGATCCCAATGTACGAAGTAAACAATTCCGGAGTGGGTAGTGAGAAATAACTTCTCGTTCTATGGATTCAACGAATCAAGATATCATAATTAGCATCTCACATCTCGTCCATAGTCCAAGATTTTGTAACTTGGTCTCACCGGTCACCGAAAAAACTTAAAATAGCGGCAGGGCAGAGTATTTGTTGAATTAGGAATATTTGATGAAAGAAGGGGAATGAATGATGTGAAGAATTAAGTATACTGCTAAGGTTAATTTTTATTAAATGAATATTACACAAACAGAATGCGATCACTTATTGGGACTTGAAAAAGAATTTGAAGATAGAATTTCTCCCATTCCGCTTGGTCCTTCACCAATAAGGTGGACAAGAATAATTAATTCAACCCAATCTCATGATACTTTTTTGCTTGACTTTAATCGAGGAAGTATTGAGGTAAGAAGATATACTTTTAATAAGAGGTTCCGGCAAACAATAATTTTATTACGATATGACAATGAAGGGCGGCATACTAATCCTGATGGAGTACATTTTTCAGGTCCACATGTCTATCTATATCGAGAAGGGTACAATGATAAGTTTGCTTATCCTCCCTCAACAATAGGCATTGGCAACAATGACGATATGGATGTCGTTTTAAAAAAGATCTTGCTATATTGCAATGTGGTTAAATCTCCTGGAGTAGAAAGCCCTATGTATTAATGGATTATCGTAACATAATAGAAGATTATATCAATTGGATTCGTGATAATACTATGGTCAAAACCATAGAAGAAGGAAACATTTTATCTATTTCAACTCCATTTTTAGATAGACATAATGATCACTTAGATATCTATCTTCTCAAAAACAATGGGACTTTCAGAATAACCGATAATGGTTACACTATTGCAGATCTTAAAATGTCAGGTTTTGAAATTAATACTCCCAAAAGGGAAAATATTTTGCATTCTACAATAAATGGTTTTGGAGTGAAACTTGGGGACAATTACGAATTATTTATTGATTCAAATTTGCACAATATTGGTCAAAAGAAACATTATTTTATTCAGGCATTATTAGCAGTAAATGATATGTTTAATTTATCACAGGAGACAGTTTTTTCCTTATTTAAGGAAGATGTAGAATTATACTTTAAAAGTAATGATATTATTTTCTCAAAAGATATTAAATTAACTGGTAAAAGTGGCTTCGATCATAACATAGATTTTTTAATACCATCTTCGAAAATTAAGTCCGAAAGATTAATTAAAGCAATTAACTCCCCAAAGAAGGATACTGTTTTGGGATCAATAATGGCATTCACAGATGTCAATCAACTTCGCGAAACAAGATCAAGTTGTTTTGTGGTTTATAATGACATAGAAAAATCAATTTCGCCAGATGTGATTGTAGCTTTAGATAATTATGGTGTAAAACATATTCCATGGAGTAGAAAGGAAGATTGTTTAGAAGAGTTTTCGCTCAACTAAATTAAGATATTCTGTAAAAGTTAAAATATTTACATGTTGGAATAATTATACTGTCGTCAGTTAGTCCTGACAAAGGGAACCAATTAAATGAAAGGAAATATGAAGAAATTCTTGATCATAATAACTGCAGTATTATTTGTTAATCTTACGGCAAATGGGCAGAACTTATTTATCATAGGCGAAAAGAGTTACCCTTCTACTGAGGCAATTACATTGGAGTCAAATTCTGATAGCGGTTATGAATTGAATGTATTTATAGCTAAGCATAGTACAGAAGGACTTATAGGAGTTAGCACTAAGTCTGTTCTAGGCGAAGAGTTTAGTGGCAAACTCATTATCTATCTTGAAGACGGGAATGTATTGATTTGCACTAAAAGTGATGCATCTGAAAAAGTAGATGATCGAGCTATCGCTTTATACAAATTATCCGGTGATCAATTGGATAAATTGAAAACCAGCGATATAAATACGGTGAAATATTCGAAGACCTGGCTAAGTGAACAGACATATTCAGCTTCAAATAATGGCATCGAAACCAGTACTTTAATAAGTGATTTCTTTAAAATAAACTGATGTTAAAATAGGCTACCTACAATGTCCCTCTCAACGTCCAACTGCAAAAAGGCCAGGCGCGGGAATTGGCCCGCAGGATGCAAAAAGGAAAAATCATTGTTCCCGGATTCCAGCTAGTAGACGGTGGTTATTTTCGTTCTCTTCATGACGATTTCGAAGCTAACAATAAGCTGAGGTGTTTAAGGGTGATGAGGGAGGGAGGTGGTGGTGAGGGATAAATAAGGGGGTAAAAGCTGGAGTATCTGAAGGAAATACTTATTTTAATCCGGGATATTCATCAGATCTGAACGATTGGCGAGTCTTTGTGGTGGTTGAAGTGATAAGGAGGGCAATGAATGTTGTGGTGAATTAGATTTTGGGTGTAATTGAGACTTTTGTGCGGATACCGTACTTGAAGATAATAGAATAGGGTAATAATCCTATTTATCGCCTTGGTATATACAGTTTTGCGGACATAATTAATACAAAGTGGTCGAAAGAATAATAAAAGATTTTCACTCACAAACTTTTAATGATCCTGTTGATATAAGGGAAGCCCTTGATCATTACAGGACGATTTCTGGCAGTGGGATTCAAAATCTTTCAACATATGAAATGGAGCAGCTAACAAGTGCTTTTAAGAAATTCTTTAATTATCATTTTACCATTCTTGCGGATACTTATCCTACCAAATTATTTAGGATTTGCAGGAATAAACTACTATTGAATGGATTAGAAGGTCGTTTGCTAAAAATTTCTCAACTAATTGGTCCTCCTAAAGGAAAATCATACTATGGTCGATGTAATCTACCCGGAGAAAGCGTTTTCTACGCAGCGTTGGATTTTCATACGGCAATATGGGAGACTAAACCCGAACCAGGTGAGTATATAACTGTCAGCGAATGGAAAATTAAAGAGGGTCATAAACTTTGGACTCATAGCATATTCCATCCTGTTTTATCAAATGTTAGCAAGGCAAGTAAAAATGGTTATGAAGCATGGCTGCAATTGCAAAGGGAAATGGATCCAAAACTCGTACAAATCTCTGATGATTTGATGACCTTTTTGACTGAACAATATATGATGCCTGTGGATTATGAGTCTAGAGAAAATTATTTATTTTCAGGTATTTATTCATCAAAATTGATTCAAAGTAAACCCGATGGAAATGGTTTTAAGATTGAGGCGATTTGCTATCCAAGTGTTAAGATGGAATATGGACTCACAAATCTGGCTATTCTAAATTCTCTAGTTTTGCAGAAACTTGATTTGGTGGAGGTTACTATTTTCTACGTATGCGAGACAAACTATGATACTTCAAATTTAATAGGAGACGATATAATTTATTTTTCTCCTATGGTAGCCAAGACAAGAAATTTTGATATCCAAAATGATAGCATATTGTATGATCATAAAGCAGAACTGAATTTGGCAATAGAACTTGATACAAAATATGGGAGAAGATAAATGTCTGATGCATCGGATACCACTACTGACATGGTTTTTCTCATTGAGAATGAATAATCGTAAATTTGAAGACAGCTATTTGGTGGCAGATTTAAATATACGAGTTCTTCCGGATAGCTCGTAACGTAAATTGCAATTCAAGTATCAATTTTAACTCCTGGAGAGGACGAAGGACAAAGAATGATCTATACCATAATAAATAACCACCGGGTATATATGTACGTACAATATCAAGACTGCTACTTCAAATTCAAAAATAATATATACTCAATAAAGTAATTCTACTATCAAAAACATCGCTTTAAGAATTAGCATTAACTAAAAATGTATAGATGAGAAAGTAAAGATAAAGATTACCTTCTTCTTAATACATTTTTGTAAATATTTTAAATATGTTGCATAAAATACATTTAATAATAGGCTTGTTATCTTTAGTAAAAACAATTTATGCTCAGTCTGATTTAGAGTTTAAAATTGACGAACTCTTTTTTCATTTATCCAAAACTGAATCTATATTTGAATTTAGGAAAGAACTACAAAAAGATCCAAATTTTTCTGATATCAAGGATTCCGGATGGCCAGGAATTTCCACAATGATTTCTGCTAATTTTAAATACAACAGATTACTAAATTATATTGGAAATAATCGAGATATTGAAATGATAGTCTATAAGCCTTCTCAAGATAACGGAAATAATATTAGTATGTGGATAGATTTCAACTATCCTTCTAATCAAGTTGTTAATTGCGAAAATGAATTTAAAGAATTATTTGATTATTTTGGTAAATCGAGCTATAAATACGAACATTTTAAAACTGAAATTAGCGAAAGATATGATTTTTATTTAAATCAATTATCATATATCAAGAAACAGCCTATAATAAAAGTTGTGTACTTGTATAGTAGCTCTTCGATTTTGGGCCCTGCAACGTATGAATTTTCTATTGGATTGGAAATATATTAATATTATGAGTGAAATTTTGGTGAAGGCTACAGAAGGCATATTTATATGCTGCCGTCCCCACCTCTCCGTCCCCGATTTGACATTCACCTTTATGTAAATGTGCGATACATGCGAATAGACAGTCGAGTAGAATACATTACATTCGGCAGCGATCCTTTTGTGGGTGAGCCCCACACCAGCGTGGTGAGGATATTCGTCTCACGATCCGTGAGATTGAACTCAACATATGATTTTTTATTCCTATTATTCACGAGCCGGAGCACTTGGCGCGCAACGGTAGAATATATGTGAATACCGCCCGTCATCACATCATTGACTGATGGCATAGAGAAGCATCGCAGGAGGTATTTTCTTCAGAATCTATTCATCCGATCCGACACGGATGGGGTCAAAGATGTTTCAGCAAGCTTTTAATTGACTCATATAGCATTAACTTTAAAAACATTTACCTTGAGACAGACTTCTCCGGAGAAGTTCTGCCATCAAGTAACCCTGATCGTTAGACAAAGCTAATATTAAATCACATGGAACCAAAAAGAAGCTTATACGTACCCTATTACCAGTATTTGAAATTCACAAAGTGGCTTATTCAGCAACGAGACTCTTTGCCCGAAACGAACCAATTAAATTTGCCATCAAAAAATATTTGCATTTTAATTAATTGTTGTATAATAATCGAGGGGCTGCTTTATACCTTGATAAAGGATCATATACATATAGCTACTCATCAACTGAATGAAGAACTAAAGATTGAAAAGATAAAAGATCCTATCCTATACGTAAAAATGCTTGAAGAATTTAGTAATAAATTGGATAAAGATCAGTGGGAGGGATATTTAAATTTATTTGAGTTATTCTCAAGTAAAAAGATTAATAAAAATACCAACTTATACAAGACAATTAATATTCTATTTCAATTTAGGGGCTTCCTTGTGCATGGATGTGAATTGGAAATATTAGTAAATGATAGTAAAAACGGGAAGTATACTTTGTCATCAGAAAATAGAAAATTAAAACCGATACTTGCTTACTGCGTTGAAAATAAATTGGAATTTGTTGATTTTGAACTTAAGCGTGTGAATATTCTTTCGAATAAATTAACAAATCACTTTTATGATGCTATGCTCAAATTTTCAATTGAACTTTATGATTTACTCCCAGATAGTATGAAAGCATATACAAAGATTGATATGTTTGAATTCAACAATTGAAAATGACTGCCACACACATCGACTATTTGACATCTGGAAATTTAAAAATAATCTCTTCCGCCAGCCCATTAGTAATTTATAGTGCTTTTTGGGCGACTGAGGGAATAATTTTAACTTTGAAGATAGGCACAAAGAGGAGGACTTTGATATATAAAGCCTTCCACCTGTCCACCTGGTAGCAATGAGCGATATGTGATAACGTACAACCTACAAACTAAAAATGATGAAGAAGATTTTACTATCCATTATTATTGCATTGACAGCAATTCATGCTTTTGCTCAAACTGACATTAAACAAAATGATGATGCGGCACGACAAAACATTAATGTAGTCCCATACAGGCTTTTCCAAACCCAAAATTTGTGGACTTTTATAAAATTAAACACCAGAAATGGCCAAATGTGGCAGGTTCAATTTGCTATGGAGGATAAAAATCGTTTTATAACAGATTTGAGTTTAGAGGCTTTAGTACCTAAAGACAAAGAGGTGGACGACAGGTTTACGCTTTATTCTACGCAAAACATTTATACATTTATTCTACTTGATCAACTGGATGGCAGAACTTGGCAAGTTCAATGGTCAACTGAACCTAATAACAGAGGCATCTTTCCAATCGACTAAAACAAGACATCATTGATGACAGAGAGCAGCATGGCAGGAGATGTTTTCTACAGAATATATCAAAAGGATTGTGATTTCAACATTGATCTCCGTTAAGTTTTCTCTACCCATCCCATCCCTCACCTCCCACAACCAATTGAATATATTTCATTCCGGACACCGCGTTTGATAAAGAAATACAATAGACAAACCTGGAATGCTTGAAGTACAAGGACACTCTCTTGCTCATATGCCTCGTGAGTAGTCCATCACCTCCCCTCACCCTCCACAATCCCTATCTCCTCCTCCGTCAAACCATAAAGCTGGTAGACAAGCTGGTCGATTTGAGATTCAAGACTTTCAATTTTATCTACCTCTTCAATGTCTATTGACATTCGCTCTTTTACTAGTAAGGATATCTTATCTGATAACGAATGTGGGGAGGGAATGGGAATTTGTTCCACGTACTGCCTGATAAATCGTAAATACCCACCCCTAATTGAAGTTGTTAAGCTGGTGTAGAAAAAATGGATCACTTTTGAATTCATGATGCCAAGTAAAAATGTGTCATCAACTGGAATAACATAAGCAGTATTTACACAATAGGATCTAGAGTAGTCAAGCATGCATTCAGCTTGAGTTGCGATATCAGGAAAAATAATTTTTGGTTTTTCAAACTCTAGATAATAATCAACGGCATCCTGAATTTCATACCATCTATAACTTCCGGGTTTTCTCCCTTTCCAATTATCACCTTTATAATCTTTTGGCTTCGGTTCAAGCTTGTCCCTGAACTGAAGAAGATGTTTAAGAATTGCCGGGTAATTTTCGATTATTATTCCCCTTTTTGTAAAGATCAAATATTTATCACTGACAGGCTGTTTGTATCTTTTGATATCTCGTCCTGCAAGAAAAGGCTTAATTATCTCATTACTTCCTGGATCTTCTTCAATTAATTTATCCCGGGTTGACTTGTCGATAACGAATGCTTCATTCAGACCTGTTAATACACCGCGATAGATTTTATCATCAACGTATTGGGAAAGTGGTATACCCCTGCTTTTAATTTTATTTAGCAAGGCCTGTGATGCAGGCTCTTTAAGTACCCACCCTTCTTCGTTCAAATCGCTGTATGCTATATTATTTGAATTTTGCAAAACAAAGGAACCAAGCCCATCAATGAAATTCAAAGTATCTATGTTAACCGCCACCAATGAATCGCTCGCAGTTGTTTTTCTAATATGAAGTATACACGGATAAGTCGTTGCCTCTTCAAAAACAGGCAGATCCCCAAAGTCCACAATCTTGTAAATGGCAAATTCTTTCAAATAGCGCCGCAGAGCAGTTCCATACCCGGCCCGCATCCATTTATTAGGGAGTATGTAAATGAAATCGCCACCACGTTTCAATATTGAAATTCCTTTCTCCACGAAATAGACATATAAATCCGCTGTGCCGGCATACGTCGTAAAATTTCCCTGGAAATAATTTTTATACTCCTTGAGCTCTTCCTGTCGTATGTATGGAGGATTCGCCACCACCACATCAAACCCCACAAACTCCCCATCTTCATTCAACACCTCCGGAAATTCAAAGCGCCACTCAAATGCATTTTCATAGATCTTATTAGCCCTGATCTCTTCAACCTCCACTTCCAGCTTATCAATCTCTTTCGCAAACTGCAGTACCTTTTTTTCCCGCGCTGATTTCTCATCTTTTGTTTGCTCAAACAAACCACCCGGATTGGCCGTGTGATAAAGATCATCTTGCAGCTTGTTCAGCTTTTTGATCTTCGGATCATTGGCCGAGATCTCACTGCGGAAGTCGGACTTAATATCCGAGATCAGACCCAGCATCTTCCGCTTCTGCTCACGGTTTTCAGCATTGCGATACGTGTCCACCGCAATACGATAACTATCAATCGTCCATTTGCTTTTTTTCAGCGCCTGCTTCAGATCCGAATCAATAGCAAACCGACTCACAAGCGAATTGCCACACTTTATATTGATATCAATATTGGGCAGGGTCTCGAGCTCAGTAGCATTTTTATAATACGCATGCTTCAGTAGCTCAATCCACAACCGCAGCCGGCAGATCTTGACAGAATTGGGATTGATGTCCACACCAAAGAGACAATTTTCAATGATGGTCTGCTTTTCATGAAAGAGTGCTTCCTGCACACGCTGGCTTTCTTTATTGCCCGGACGGTATTCGAAGAAATCATCTTCATCAGAGATGATCAGTTCATCATTAGAGACTTCGATCTTATATTCCTTCAGCCATTTGCCGTCACGGTCCAGCAGCACCCTGAGCTCACTCTTGATAGCGATGATCTCGTTGAGCGCCGACACCAGGAAGTGACCGGAACCCACCGCGGGATCACATATGCGCAGTGTATTGATGATGGCATTGGCTTCTTTCCGGTCCTCGATCTTATCATACAGATCATCAAGTGTCGCGCAAGTCCAGGTTTTGGTTTCATTAAATTTTTGCACCACAGCACGCCGGATCGTCTCGCGGCACATATACATGGTGATGAACCCAGGTGTAAAGAATGAACCGTCCTTGTATCCGTTGATCTTCTCAAAGATGAGGCCGAGCACAGAGGCGTTGATGAGTGTCTTGTTGTCTTCCTGGATCTCAACGGAACCTTCGCCACTGAAATCATACGCATCGAGAAAGCGGAACAAATATTCAAGCGTGCCGAGGGAACCCGTATTCTTTTTTCCGGTACTGTCTTTCAACACCGTCTGGATATGAAGCGGTATCACCACATCGTCCCTGAGATTGCTGATGAGTAAGGTCTGGTGCTCAAGATCTGTAGGTTCGAAAAGCGAAGAATTGAGATACGGTACCTTTTCAAAAGCCTTGCGGATCTCCGGCTGCCGCTCATCATGTTGCCTGGCCAACACCTGAAAAAATAAACTGTTGAGATCATCATAGCTTTTGATACGATCGTACTGCAGGAATGCATATGACTTGTCGCCCTTGTGATAACTGATCAGTTGCGCTTCAAGCAGCTTGAGGAAGAGTATGCGGTTGACCCACGTGATGGACAACTCAAGCGCAATGGCAAAGAGCCGCTCTTCATGACCGGCACCGTATTGCGATGGTTTGTCGAGGCGACTTATTTTATCCAGCGTATCAATTTGCCGGATCGCTTCTTCAATCAATGTGCCTGCATGACGCTCGCCTTTCTTGCGGCGGTCGATCAGTTTCTTGCCGCCATCTTTTACTTCAGTCAGCCCGATGATATGAAGCAGTTCGGTGTAAAACTTTCGATCAAGGCTATTGCTGTCATTTGCAAAAGACTGTTTGAGCAGGTGTGGCGGTGACAACAGTTTAAAGAGTGCTATCAGTCGGGCATCATCTCCTTTGTCTTTGTTACGCAACGGTTTTTCATAATCGCGGATGTCGAAGTGCGTGAATTCAATCTGTGCATCGATCGTATCAATGAATGGCTCTGCAATACTTTTGTAAAAAAATGAGGTATTCGTATCTGCGAGGCGCCCTTCATCAAATTCTGTGAATTGGCGTACCAGGTTTTTGTTTTGCGCAAACAGACGGTCGAATTGTTGCGCATCGAAGATGAACCACTCGTGGATATTCGTGATGATCAGATGGCGGACTTCTGTATTGGCATATGTGATGCGTTCGCGTAGATAGTACAGCACCAGTTCCTGGAATGCTTTTGCATTGAGCCTGGAGGTGGAGATCATTTCGGACTTATTGCCAGGCTTTTTTGCTTCGATGATGACGCCTACGGTGGAGTCTCTGTTGCCGTTGTGGATGACGAGGTCATTGCGGCCTTTTGTATTGATAAAATGAAGTGGGTCGTACCAGGTTTTTTTGAGGAAGTCTGCGACGAGATTTTTATGGTGTTCCTCTGACTCTGTTGTATTGATATGATCGAGGAGGTGGATGAGATTTGTTTTAAAGGTGTCAATTTCGGACCTGATGGGTCTTGCTTTGAGGAAGGCTTTATTGAGGGATTGGCGGGGGGATAGGGGGCGGGGTTCCATGGGGTGTATGAGAGGGCTAAGGTCAAAAAAAAATGGGATATGATGAAAGAGGCGGAGGCCTATGTTTAGGCGAAGGCTTAGGCAAAGGCGGAGGAAACACACTTGGGATTCATGGACACTTTTTAATCAGCATCTTTTAATATGTTGTCAAACGCCACATTATCAGTATTTTATAGGGAAAATTGGAAAGATTTTTTTTGGAAATCTGCTATTTTTTCTGTAAATTTGTAATCATGTCCGCAATTGAAATCGCAAGCATAATGGGTACCAACGCAGTCAAAAAATTGCGTGAACAAAAACTTAGAAGTGGGTTGCCCTTCATGATAAATGTTAAAGAGTTAGCTACAAATCAATGCTATCTGGAATTTCCAAATGGAATCATTCAGTTAGTTACCGTAGAGCACAGTTCAAGAGACATGGATGTTATACGGGAATTAACTTCAATTGAGGCAACCAATTTGAGACGACGGTTTCAATTTTCCCTTATTGTTTAGATGCCAGTTTTATATATTATAACCGGCTCCAATGGAGCGGGTAAATCATCTGTAGGTCCAGACTTTATTCCTGTTCATTTAAGGCACTCCGTATTTGATGGAGATAAATTATTTATGTCAAAAAAAAGTGAGTTTTGGCAAAATGGAATCAAGTCTCATAAGGAATGTAAGAAACTCGCTTTTGCACATGTGGAATCAACTTTCGATAAATTAGTAAAGTCTTCCCTGGATGGTAATCTTGATTTTGCCTATGAAGGTCATTTTACGAATGATGCCACTTGGGACATTCCCAAACGATTTAAAGAGCAGGGCTATGAGATACATTTGATTTTTTTTGGACTCACAGATACGGCCTTGTCAGAAACGCGTGTTGTTTCAAGGGCTCAAGAGGGTGGGCACTATGTAGATCCGGTAACGATAGCTGACAATTTTTACGGAAATCTTGAAAAGATGGATAAGTATTTTTCAATTTTTGACACAGTAACAATTGTTGATACCTCAAGTGTTGTCCATTTGACATTGGCTGTTTTGAAAAATGGGGAATGTGACTCTGCCGTCCGAATAGGTGATTTACCATTTTGGTTTTTAGAGAATCTTCAGAATATTTCCAATTTAATTAACACTTCAAACAAGGACATTTGAAGTTTTTTATGAATGAGACTTTTCGCTAAAAAAGTCACTCTTTTTTCGTATCTTGATTTTGTCAAAATTATTGAAATGAAAAGGGTTAAAAAAGAATTGAATGTTGATTATATCGGTGGTGAGCCCCCAATGACTTTGGCTGAGGAAAAAGAGCTAAGTAAATATTTTAAGAAGAAGAAATCGAATGATAAAAGCTTAGTGAAGAAAGTAAAACAAAAAGCTGAGAAGAAATCAAAAGTTTAAGAGGGAGAGGAAACTTCGCTTATGGTTACTCAGCGTATAAGTTTTGAAGTTCCTAAAATCCTAAAGCTCATCAACAAATATGACAATGGTAAGTAAGAAAAAAAGAATCGATATTGATCCTGAGTATGGTGTCGATTCAAGATATAAGAATAGCAGGGAAAAAGAACACGATTCTGTTTCTCTGATGGAAGCACGGCTGGCGAGAATGAAAAATCTGCCCAAAGAGCAAGTGCTACGGGCAAAGCTTCTGCAATTGAAATTGAAGATGGAAAATTTTCTGAACGATCCTGTCTATGATAAAAAAAATCAATTTGCCAGTTTCTTAGAGACCTATGTGGATACGCTGTATGAAAGAAGAAGCGAATTTGCAAAGGATATCAACGAGACACCAGGTTTCCTCAGTAAAGTGATCAACGTACATCGGGAGCCAAAAGAAGAATTTATTTTAAAACTCATGATCCATTCTGAAAAAGTTTTCAGACATGTGGGGGCATTTCCAAAGACGACCTGGTATCAGGTCTATCTGCGTGAAAAATTATGTAACACAATGTCTAATCAGGATGAATGGGGACCTGAAATTGAAAGGCAGGTTAAGCATACTGAATCGATGGTGAAGTGATCATCAGGTATAAAACCGAGTGAATAAGTTGTGATGCTGATGAGGGAACATCATAGGTGAAGAAAAAGCTCTGATGTAGTGTAAAAGGGAGGCCGGATTGATGGATGCCAGACGGTTGGTGAGCTGCGCCGTGGTGAGCGCGAGCGCCGCTCTGAGCGCTAGTCGAATGTGTCGAAGTATAGCACGAGGATGGGCGAAAGCAAGTCGAACTATGCCGGACGGTTACTTGATGCACATCACAGACTTCGTGGTGTCTAAAATTTTAAACTTACAAGTTGTTACCTAATTAGCTAACTTTGCAACGTGCCAGAAAAACTTCCCAGGGAAATTTATTACTATAAGGACAACTATCTGAAGTTCTTTAGGACACTTAACCCTGAGGTTCAGAAAAAGATCAACTGGACACTTGAAGTGATCCTTCAAATGGATAAGGTTCCGAAGAAGTTTTTCAAGCATCTTACAGGTACCGATGGTTTGTATGAAGTGAGGATCGCATATCATTCAAATCAATACCGCATTTTGAGTTTTTTTGATGAAGGCAACCTGATTATTCTTGTGAACTGCTTTGAGAAGAAGACCCAAAAGACACCGACTAATGAACTGAAACTTGCAGAGAAACTTAAAAAGGAATACAACGATGAAAAAAATAAATAAAAATTTAACCAGTTTTCGTGACCACGTTGACCAACAATATGGTAAGCGAGGCACAGGGAAACGAGAGAAATACGAAGAAGGGTTTGAAGCCTTCAAGCTCGGAGTTATGATCCAGACACTCCGCAAGGATAAAGGAATGACCCAGGAACAACTTGCTGAGAAATGTGGGACAACCAAAACGTATATATCGCGAATTGAGAATGATGCCAGTGATATCCGACTATCAACACTGATGCGAATTATACGCGAAGGTTTTGGTGGACACTTAAAATTAAGTGTAGACATGAGAGCCTAACCTTGAACCACCTATAACATGGTCCGATTTGACATTCAAAACTGGATTTGACTTATCTTTCTGAAAAGTAATATCATGCTTACAAAGGAAAAGCTCAATAAGACAATGAATAATCTTCCCGATTCCTTCACGATTGATGAATTGATAGATCAATTAATTTTTATAGAGAAGCTAGACGAAGGCTTTCAGCAATCTGAGAAGGGGAACATCATTTCGAATGAGGATGTTAAACTCATAATAGATAGGTGGTCACAATAGTCTGGACTGAAATATCAATTGAAGATCTCAGAGAAATATATGATTTCATCGCAGAAGATTCAATTCGTTATGAAACCATAACGAGCAATAAAATTTATAACAGAGCCCAAATAATAGCATCCAATGTT
>JBDUDG010000249.1:0-5233 GCA_040003045.1 Saprospiraceae bacterium
AAGTAATGACATTAGCCTTATTAACACAGTTTAACGCCAATATCCTCCGGCTTAACATTCCCAAAGCACATTTCCTTTTTAACTGCTTTTACTTTTGAAAGATCAAACCGTCTTACAAATAAAGGTTTATGAAAACTAACTTACTATTAGCACTTCCATTCCTTATTGCTGCATTGATTTCCTGTGAACCAGAACAAGGGACTAAGGTAATAGAGCTAACCCTCGATACCGTACCTTTTGACAGGATCCGGCTGGCATCATCCGCTGATGTCCGGATCATCCAGTCCGACATATTCCAGGTAGTCATTGACGGCCGCCAAAAAGATGTCGATGATATAGATGTCAATGTAATCGATGAACGGCTAGGTATAGATGAAAAAGGCCATCATCCGGGTGACCTCGTAATAAAAATATTTTTACCATTTATCAGGGACCTTGAAAGCTCCGGCAGCAGTTTCATTTATGGCGAGAGCAATTTTCACCAGGACAGAAATATGAATATCTCCCTCGAAGGTTCGGGGCAATTAGATTTCGCAGTCGAAACAAATAATCTTGATCTCGAACTTACAGGTTCAGCTTCAGCATCTCTTGAAGGCAAGGTCAGCAATGTCGCAGTAGATATTACCGGAAGTGGTTGGCTAAAATCCTTCAAGCTTGATAGTGATATTTCAAATGTGCGCATCACTGGTAGCGGAAGCGCAGAAGTCAGTGTGAATGACGTGCTGTCTGCATCAATATTGGGCAGCGGTGATGTTTTTTATAAAGGACATCCAAAGATCTTTGCTGATATTACGGGATCCGGAAAGGTGATTAATGCAAATTGATTTTTCTAAGGAGAGTGATATATGGTAGTCTAAAATTACTTACAAGAGTAAGTGTTTAGAAAGTTTAGTTCAAGAGCCTACGGCTCTAAAGGTTTAGAGAGTTTAGAAAGTTAATTTTGAGTAGCGTTAGTCCTTGCGGCTGATTTTGGCAAAATTTAAATTACCCTCTTTAATTATTTTCCTAAACTTTCTAAAAACATCCATCGCTGAAAGCGATAAGTCTAAACTTTCTAAACTCTTCCTGGTAAATATCAACCTCCTTAAATCACAAATTTCCAATTCAGAGAAGTTGTACTTTCGCAGCTATTTCAATGGCGAAAAAGAAAATACAACCCAAAACTCCCGAACCCGCTTGGATGAAATACTCCTGGTGGCTCATTCCTCTTTTAGCAGTTCTTGTCTACATTCCATCATTCACAGGACAGTTTACACTGGATGACAACCTGATCGTAGAAGACAATCCAATGATCCGGTCGCTTAGCAATCTTCCGAAGATCTGGTCTTCTCATTATTGGGCCGGCAAAATAGACGCCAATGATACCAGCTTATACAGGCCACTCACGTTGACAAGCTATGCTCTGCAGTATTTAATGAATGGAAATAATCCGGTCCCCTATCATATCCTCAATATCCTTTTGCATGCTCTGGTTTGCCTGGCTTTGCTGGTGCTTGTTCAATTGTTGTTTAAAAATAATTATCTCACCATTATTTCAGGAGTGTTGTTTGCTATACATCCTGTTCACACGGAGGCAGTTTCGGGGATTGTAGGCAGAGCAGAATTGATGGCTGCGCTTTTTATTCTCACCGATTGTATTTGCTATCATCATTGGAGACAAGATGGTCATGTAAAATGGCTTCTCGGACTATTGATCTCCACTGTTGCTGCTATTACATCAAAGGAGCATGGTTTTATGATGCCACTCATCCTGGCTTTGCAGGAATCCGTTTATTATTTCAACGCCAAAAAATATCAATGGGGAGAAAAGCGAATATGGACGGCGTTAGGCAGCGTCATGATACTTTGCGTTATACTTTGGATCGTACATAGCAAGATCACAGGGCCTCCTGTTCCCCACGAACAATGGCTCGTAGTCAAAGCTTCCGATCGAATAGCCACATCCATCCGCACCACTGCAGAATATCTGGGCCTGCATGTCTGGCCAATGAATTTATCTGCGGATTACTGGACGGATGAAGTGCCTATAGTTGGTTTTGGAAATGCAAACGTTCTTATTTCCGTGATCCTTATTCTCGCGTTGATAGGAATAGCAGTGTGGCAACGAATCAAAATGAATTCTTTTTCCTGGGGTATCGCTTTTTTCTTTCTCACTTTGCTTCCGGTTTCAAACCTCGTTTTTGCCGCAGGTTTTTTAAAAGCAGAACGTATCCTTTATATCCCCTCCATCGGACTTTGTGTTTCAATGGCGGCATTGCTTTTCAAATTGTATTCGACCCAAAAAGGAAAGGTTATTGCTTATGTGTTGGCGGGATTGCTCTCCATTTTCTTCATCATCAGAACCTGGACAAGAGCTGAGGACTGGAAAAATAATTTGACCCTGGCAGAAGCCACGCTTAAAACTTCTCCAAATTCACCCAGGATAAACAATATGATGGGACTTGAAATGGAGCATCTTCAAAAACACGAGGAAGCGTTGAAGTATTACGAGCGTGCCGTCAAAGCAAATCCAAATCACGTACCTGCCCTGGTCAACCTAGCTACTGAATACAATATTTTTAAACGATCCGATGAGGCGATCGCAACGCTTAAAAAGGCTATTCAGATCGATCCACATACAATGATGGCTTATGTCAACCTAATGTCTGTCTACCGTTCGCTGGGTGATTATGATAATAACCTGGTGGTGGCAAACCAGGCCCTGGCCATTTTTCCCGAGTCAGCGCCCGTATTGTGGAATGCCGCGAATGCCTACCAATTGAAACACGACATGACCAAAGCCAATGAACTCAGGGCAAAGGCAGTCAGTATCCAGCCGGATATTGGCGGAAAATAAAATTTCACTACATATTAGTATTTTCCATTATATTTGTTGCGTAAGGATTTTGAAAAATATGTACTGCATATCAACATAAGTACAATTCAGATCGTTATCATATCAAATCATTCCCATGATGCGTATCGTTTATCGGATAATTAACCTTTTCCGAGGACGGAAGACTCGTAAGCCCGTGCCTACGGTCCCCGTTCGAAAGGAAGAGTATGAACGTTGGTTAGGGATCTAAATTTCCTCCTCACGTTCCTGTGCATATCAATATGTGGCTTCGATCCTGTGTCGTCCGCCTGTTGACGTTAATTTCCCAGATCCCAACAATTTATTGTCATCCATTTAGAATAGATTCAATTACCTTATTAAGGTTATATCCCCGGTGTACCATTTATCAACCTTTTCCGGCAAATGAAGACCTAAAACATAAATATAGACTCCTGGAGCAACAGGTTGATCTTTGAAAATGCCATTCCATCCACTTGAACTGTCCCCTATCGTAAGATTATCGTTGTGGTACACCATATTCCCCCATCGGTCAAAAATGGTCATCCTGTAAGCCATTGATCCGAAATAATGCCCTGATGCATAAAAGACATCATTGATCCCATCCTCATTAGGTGAAAAACTATTGGGGATATATAACAATAAGTCATCCTCCACCCGGATATCCAGTTCATCAAATCCCGGACATCCAAGTTCTGAAATTGCATGGAAACTGAGCAGCTGCCCAACCGTCAAAGGCCCAAGAACCGGATTAGGGCATGCATTACATGTTAGAGAATCAACTGAAACCCACAACATAGAGGCTATAAGTTCATTGGATACAACAGACAGATTAACTAAGTCTCCTGCCTTTGCTTTGATATCAGAACCAATATTCACATTAAAATCCTGACCTGCCTGGATTTCAAGCTGGCTCATGCTATCAATACAACCATTCATATCCCTGATAAAAACCGAGTAGAATCCAGGTGCAATTGAATTGAAAGAGAGATTTTCCTGCCATGCTCCATTGTTTAAACTCACGACATATGGCGGCAGCCCTCCTTCAATAGAATTAATTTGAATAGTTCCATCGCCTATGCTCTTACAAGATTCATCCGTGATCGAAATTTCACTTTTAATATCTATATACTGATAATGGCGGATAAGTATACTATCGCATCCGGCGCCAGTATTAAAAATCAAGCTGTCCACATCTTTCCCCTGTTTACCACACACAATAAGTGTATCTGACGAGGTGGAAACTGCCATAAAAGAAGTTTTGATAATCATCACTGTATCACAAAATTCTCCCGGAAGTGTTATTGTCTCGATCCCGGTCTGGAATGAATCACACGTCACCTGCTGAACGAACTGTGTATCGGGAGCGACATTGTATGTATAATAGATCACGTAGAGGCTGTCACAACCATATTGATTATTGTATACTACACTTTCAATAAAAGTATCCAAGCCAAAACAATTATGCTCAATAATTGAAATTGAATCCGGTGGCGAATAGACAAGCGTAGTAAAAGTCGTGCTGTCACAACCCTGCTTACCCGGGACTGTATTTTCAAAGGTTCCCACTCCGGAAGGATCACAAGTGAATTCCTCATGAAATATAGTATCTAAGGGTGTAAAAGAAAAATGTGTAATAACAAGGCTGTCACATGGATTTCCAGGCACAACCATACTATCCTGAAATGAAACTCCATTTCCACAAAGGGAAGTAAATTCATCAACTATGGTCAGCCCGCCAGTATATATGGTTACTATAATGACTAAACTGTCACAACCATAATGATTGGTCAGAAAAATGGTATCTGCTCCTGCAAGCGTTGAATCACAAGTTGCAAATGAAAGATAGGTTTGATCTGAAGCCAGAATATCAGTGATGACAATGACCATGCTATCACATAACTGACCGGCATAAACAGTTGTATCGGATCCAACATTTGCAGGCGAACAAGTAGTCGTCATCTGGAAAATTGTATCTGTTGGTTCAAACACCCTGTTCTGAATAACCAGGCTATCGCAACCATATTGATTTTGAAGATGAATAATATCAGATCCTGCCTGAAGAAGATCGCAAGTGATAGAATAAAAAACAGTAGTGTCCGGAGGATGAAATAAAATTTGGTTGACCGTCATGAAAATACAACTTCCATTTTGGACCACCACTGTATCAAAGCCGGCTAATGTTTCATCGCAGGTGACAGATGAAATTAACACTGTATCCGAATCATTTGATTGTATAATGAATGCTGATGTTGAAACGCTGTGCATACATACGTCAGCAACCATAAAATTGATTTCGACCGTATCCTGCGTAAGATCCCAGTCAAAATCATTCGTCCATGACAATGCGGCACAAGGATCCTGTGCCTGTCGAGGTTGTGGAACGGATCCGGGAAATGC
>JBDUDG010000250.1:0-5209 GCA_040003045.1 Saprospiraceae bacterium
TTGGTTTCATCCCTGCAATTCGGACACCATGTGCCCATAATCTGAAGGATTTTTGGTTTCCCGTGAAATGGTGGTTTTGAAATATCAATGATGTGTCCATCAGGATCAGGCAGCGCTAAGGTGAAAGCCTCAGATGCATTTTTCATTTTTGTCAATTGAAATGGATCGCCTAAAGCAATATCCTGAATAGTATCATTCCGATGACCTGACCAATAGGTTTTATAATGTATTCCTGATCTGTAAATTCCTGTCAATTCTCCATTAGGAAGGATTTTTGCTTCATACAGATATGCATGCGAGCCATCAAAAGTGGAAAGAAACAAACGATCACCACTTACCTGTCCTTCAAGATAGCGGTCATCTCCCGTATTTGAAATGAATGTTCCGGACAGATGATTTCCTTTTTGCACAAATTCACCTATTTCTTTAAATGGATGATTTGTATCCTCTTCAAAATTGCATTCCCATCTTCCCGTGAGATCTGCTATCGGTTTATCCGGCAGGTCAAAGAAGCGGTTTGTGCGGCCGTTCAGCGCTTTAAATTTTATCTGGTAATCCTTTCTATTTCTTTGCACCCAAAATCCTTCAATGGCATCTTCTTCATACTGAGCCTTTATATGAGAATCGTATACCGGGAATTCAATCCAAAGCGTATCGCGTGCTGTTCTCCTGTCGGTTCCCATCCGAATATCATTCACCACAATACGTTCTTCACCATTATGAATGACGATGTGAAATGAATCAGGCCGGTCATAGATCACTTCAAAATTGAAAGGAAGTTCACCCATGGATTTTTCATCAAAGCCACTCTGATCATCACTTAGGTATAAAACACCTCGCCACATACCGGGAGGAAGCCCTTTGAATGGAGTGCCCAGTTTTAAACAGGATAGTTGAAGGACAATAAAAAGCAACAAGAAAATACTGATCCGCATGAGTTATGATTTTTCACCTACAAAGTGATGATCCTTGTCGCGAAACAGGATATTGAATGTGGTCAGGCTTCCATAGATGCGAGTGATGTATTGTTGCATATCGATCTTGTCTTCTTCGGATAGCTTGCCATGACTGTTTATCTTTTGCTCGAGTACCCTGACCCTGTCCCTGAGCATGACGATCTTGTGAAAGAATATTTCAACAGGAATATCCTTTGGTTTCATGGAATGATCGAATGGCTGCATGACGAGTGTTCCACCTTTCCATTTGTCACCGATGTGTACAACTTCGGAAATATCGCTCCATTGACGGAGGATCTTCATGAGGGATTTTTCAGCTTCAGAAAAGCTCACTTGCTCTGTAGTTTCAATTCGATCTATGATCTCCCACTGGTCGTAATCTTTGCCTACATTTTTGATCCCATATACGATGAACGCAATTTCATATGCGGCAGGATGAAGCCTGATGATGACGCCATCACCATAAGCAGGATGTTTAACCCTGGATCCGACCCCCAATAATTCTTTTTGTTCTGACATGATTTAGTTTACAATGGTTTGATAATAAGGAAGGCAAAAATACTTCACTTAATGCTTCATAGGGCATTTCAGCCCCTATTAACCGACAAAGGCTCTGTATCGCCTGAAAGTGCTAAGGTTTGTTTGATATTAAGCATATCAAAAATGATCCTGAACCAGATGATGATGCACGGGAAAACTTTTAAGACATAAGGCTGGATGAAATGATTTCGAAAATCATGAGGTACGAGGTCTGTAGTTGAGAGCGATGTTAACAAGAAACATACGCTAATGAGAATAATATTTATTAGTGTCGCCTTTCCTGAAAAGAACCAGATGGAGATACCCGTCATGGCAATGATAAACGTAGGAGACTCTGCCATGTGATTAAAGATCACTACCCAAACTAAAACTGATGATAGTGCGAGCAATCTGAAACCATGGGATACATACATTTTAAATCGGGCAAAGGGTACCATGAATATCATGGCTCCAATGGAAACCGTCCAGAAATTTGCAGGTTCAAAATGAAACCACGTTTTCAACCAACCTAAAACTGAAAAGCCATATGCAGCCGGAGAATGATCATTTTGTAACATATGGAACCAGCTGATATAAAGAATTTTAAGTTCTGTAAAATTAATCGCGCCATATGGAAGAATGAAAAGAATAAGTGACCAGAGAATTGAATAAAGTGCCAGTCTCCACCTCTGTGGATAAAAGATAAATAGAGATACGCCCACTATTCCAAATAATTTGATGTAAGCGCTGAGAATGATGCAAAATGCAGCTATAATAAAGTGTTGTCTTTCACATAAAGCAAATGCAAACACGATCAGGCCTGCTATCAGACCATTCGATTGTTCATTTTGAATAGAGGTGATGAGCTCCAATAAGCAGGCCAACAGGATCAATCCTTTCTGCAGATTAGTGATCCTGGGTAAATAGAAAACAGCCAGCACCAAAACGCAGGTATTGAGCATATTCCAAAACAATAAACCCAGGTAATCAGGCAGATTTGCAAAAATTCCAAACAATAAAGCAAACGTGGGGCTGTATTTGAAAAGATCCCAATGTTCTTCCGGATACAGAACATAAAGGTCCTTGTGATCAGTCAGATGATAGAATGATTGTTTGAAAATGACATAGTTATTGTAGTGCGAATATTCCCTGGTGCCTTCAGTTAGCCTTCCAGGTTTCAGGAGATAAGATTGGATACTTGCGATGGCCGTTAATAGAATAAACAAAACAAGTATGACACGTTGATTCAAGATCCATTGTTTTAGTTTTTCCATATGAATAGGCCGCGGGCTGATTGACTTCAGCCTTTCTCAAACCAATGTAGATATAATTTTAAGATGGCCTGAATGCCTGAAGCATTTGTCTTTTACCGGGAGCACCCGGGATTCGTTCAACCTTAAAACCTGCATGCAATAAACTTCTTCGCACATCTCCTTTGGAACAATAACTTACCAGGCAGCCACCTGGGGATGTGACCTTGAATAACTGCTCAAACATTTCGGAATTCCACAATTCAGGTTGAACATCTGGAGCAAAAGCATCAAAGAAGATACAATCAAAAGAACCAGGAGAAAGTGTTAAGTCCAGGTCCTTTATCAAATCAAAATCAAAATATGGGACATGAAATGAATTAGAAGTATGCATTTCCTGGAGTACATTTTCCTGATCAGCATGAGCCAAATAACCGGGATAATCTAACTGCTTCACCACATCCCATTCGAGACGATGAGATTCAATTCCGGTGTAGGCCATTTGTTTCTGATGTTTTTGGGAATACAAATAGGCCAGAAATGCATTCAGGCCTGTCCCGAATCCAAATTCGAGGATGCGTATCTCGCGGCAATGCGATTGTGTGTTGAGACACTTTTGAATATAGGTATGCCTGCTTTCACTGACAGCGCCGTAAATGGAGTGGTATGTCGTTCCGAATGAGTGACTGTAAAGTGTGTAAGAACCATCACATGTGGGAACAGCATACGCATCATCCTTACCCAAAGCGGGGTAGACGGACTCTTCTATCATTAGGTGAGATTCTGTTGGATGGCTAAACTGCAGACGCTATTCAGGATCTTTTGCTCAACCTCAGTGAACCGGTATGCCTTACTGCTTAGCAGGAAGGGCTAGCCGGAGCTTCGGTATTGGCAGCAGCGTGAAAATCAGCCGGACAGCCGTATCCTTTATTGCAGCTAGAAGTCATTGCTATACAAGCAACAAAACCAAGGAGTGTAAGGAGATACTTTAAAGATGATACTTTCATGTTCGACATTTCTTTAATTTGACCCGGCATATGCCGGTTACTTGTTATTAATGATTTCGGGGGCGAAATTATTTCATTTGAACCGTAATTTTTGAAAAAAGTTGACATAAAAGCCTAAAAGAGCCTGTCATGAGGATCCATTTCATTGCCATTGGAGGTAGTATTATGCACAGCCTGGCTATTGCCATGCATGATCAGGGTCATATCGTGAGTGGATCTGATGATGAGATCTATGAGCCCAGCAGTACCCGTTTAAAGCAAAAAGGGATCTTGTCTGAAGCCATGGGCTGGAGACCCGAAGTGATCGATAGCTCCATTGATCTGGTGGTTTTAGGAATGCACGCCAGGAATGAAAATCCGGAGTTGATACGGGCCAAATCTTTAAATCTCAGGATTCAGTCCTTTCCGGAATTCGTGTATGAGCTTTCCAAATCCAAAACCAGAGTGGTGATTGCCGGGAGTCATGGCAAGACGACTACATCCGGTATGATAGCTCATGTGTTGCATGAAGCTGGCGTTCCCGCTGACCGGATGATAGGTGCAGCGATAGGTGAATTAATTCCTGTCGAGATCTCCGATGCAGGCATCATTATCCTGGAAGGTGATGAATATTTGAGTAGTCCTGATGACCCACGTCCAAAATTTCTTCATTATCATCCACAGATTAGTGTCATCACAGGAATTGCATGGGATCACATGAATGTCTTTCCGACATACGAATCCTATATCGAACCTTTTAGGCAATTGATCAATTCGCTTGGAAAAGATGACACCCTGATCTATTGTACCGACGATCCAGATCTTGTGAACTTGGTTGAAGCTTGTGCTCCCATAGGTGCTTTGATTCCTTATACCATTCAGCCTTACCATATTGAAAATGGAATAGTGTCCTTAACGGATAGTAATGGAGAGCTGTATCCATTAAGAGTATTTGGAATTCATAACATGCAGAATATTGCTGCATCTTTCCAGGTAGCAAAAAAATTGGGTCTGTCTGAAGAAGCATTTTTCAAAGGAATACAAACATTTGGTGGAGCTAACAAAAGACTTGAACTCTTATATTCCGGTTCGAACCTGATCTCATATCTGGATTTTGCACACGCCCCTTCTAAAGCAAAAGCCACAGTGCATGCGGTCAGAGAAAAGCATCCTGACGCATATATTATCGCATGTCTTGAGCTGCATACATTTAGTTCGCTTAATCCTGATTTCCTGCCCCAGTATAAAAATGCATTGCATGATGCAGATGAAAAGGTCGTGTATTATAGTCCTCATACTTTGGAAATAAAAAAGTTGCCAGATCTTTCTTCTGAGTTGCTGACCGGTTTTTTTAATTCGAATGATCTGAAAGTGGCTACTTCTGGAGCTCAGCTTGAAGAAATTCTTTATTCACTTGCTCCGAAAAAAAATACAGTGCTTTTGTGGATGAGTTCCGGGAGATTTGATGGATTGGATCTGGGAGGGATTTCGGAGAGGA
>JBDUDG010000251.1:0-5208 GCA_040003045.1 Saprospiraceae bacterium
CTGTGATAGCCGTTCTGGGCTTAAACCCACACGCCGGAGAAAATGGAAACATCGGGCGCGAAGAAGAAGACATTCTCAGACCCGCCATTATTGAAGCGAAAAAATCTGGCGACATCATCATGGGGCCTTATTCCGCCGATGGGTTTTTTGGAAACCTTAACTACAAGAAATTCGATGCGGTCTTAGCCATGTATCACGACCAGGGCCTGATACCTTTTAAAATGCTTCATTTTCAGGATGGAGTAAATTTCACTGCAGGGTTGCCATACGTACGCACATCTCCTGATCATGGGACTGCATTTGAAATCGCAGGAAAGAATGAAGCGGATCCTGCATCGTTCAGGGCAGCTTTGTTCGCAGCACTTGATATTTACAAGTCCAGGGAGCGTTTCAAAAAAGATCATGCCAATGCGGTAAGAAAAACACCAAAGCCATCCGAGATTCCTGAAGAAATGTAACAAACAATTAAGTGAGATTGGTTTACCAGGTCTTCGAAGGCTTTGGTTAATGATGAATGAACAAATTCTTTTTATGGAATGAATTCATCCATAGTGGTTGGCGTATTTCTATTTTGGGGAAAGACTTGCGCGGTCCACGTATTGAATGGTATAGTAATCGAGTTCGTGTAAGTTGTATAATTTGATAGTTCGTATCAGTTGATCTGCATATCCGGACTGCGAGGCATAGCCACAGACCTCAAGTCCCATCGCCCACAATTCATACTCTGTTTTATCGTACGCAAACAACGGCTTGTAATGTTCTGTATTCATCAGGAAATCGCTGTGATCCGTGTAAGAATCATTTACAGAATCGTATTTACGAAAACACGATGGTATTAGCTTGCCTTGATTGTCTTTGTCGTCATCGGGGTGATAATAAGAACTGCCTTCCCAGTAGTCCTTGCATTTTATTCCAAAATGATTGTTGGATTCTCGGGCAAGCCTGGATTCACCTGCATTCGATTCTACTATTGCCTGGGCAATGATGATGCTCGCCGGTATGCCGGATTTCACCATTTCATCGATCGCCATGTACTTGTATTCCTCTACATAATTGGTAACATAAGCCTTAGCCGTCTCTTCCGGTTTGAGGAAGAAAACTGACATCATCAGAAGCGAGACCTTGATCAGTATCATATCAGAAGAAAACAGGAATTAGATTATGTTACCTCCTAAAGCCAAATTCTATGCCAGAAATCCAGACTCCATCGGTTCGAGTGCAAACTTGTTCGCGGTCAGAGACACGCGAACGTCGTATGAATCAAATCGACGTGAATCAGCGCAATTAACAGCATAGACAGTAAAAAATTACACCGACCTGCTTTACCCTACCTTGTGCTTTAGCTCAGCAACCAAGTGGTGACGTTCGCGTGTCTCTGACCGCGAACAGTGAAAATCTCTAAGGAAGCTTTTAGAGTGGGTATGAAGCACAAAAGGACAGGGTAATTTGTCCAAATTTATAAATATCATTTGCGTAATTAGCGTTGAAGAGTGAAAATTTCAACATGGCAGAAACAGAAAAAATAGTGATTCCGGATAACAAGCTGCAAGACCGAAAGGCCATCCTGGAACTGCATGATTACCTGGAAGGTCCGAAATCGAGAGGCAGCGAATTGCTGTTCACCTTCAAAGTGCTGATGCAATTCCTCAAAGGTTTGCGAAAGCTTCATTTTGTAGGACCCTGCGTGACAGTATTTGGATCAGCGCGATTTCCGCCTGATCATGAGTATTACAAAATGGCGGAAGTTCTTGGTCATGATATTGGTAAAACTGGTTTCACAGTGATGACAGGAGGCGGACCGGGCATCATGGAAGCAGCGAATAAAGGCGCTTTCGAATCGGGCGGTTACAGTGTAGGTTGCAACATACGCCTCCCGAAAGAACAACAACCAAATCCATACATGCATGAACAGGTGACACTGGATTATTTTTTTGTTCGAAAATTTTTAATGCTCAAATATTCATACGCCTTTGTGGTTCTTCCAGGTGGATGGGGCACGATGGATGAATTATTTGAAACCCTTACCCTCGTACAAACAGGGATGATCCATCAATTTCCCGTCGTGCTGATGGGTACTACATATTACAAACCTCTCCTGGATTTTTTGGATGTGATGCTGAAGGCCGGGACGATTTCTGCAAAAGATCTTACGCTGGTGGCGGTGACGGATGATCCGCAGGTCGCCATGGGTCATCTGGAAAAATACATCAGCGATTTCTATACAATCAAGAAAAGGCCAAGACGATACTGGTTATTAGGAGAAAGCAGGGAGAGAAGAAGATGATTAATACGTGAAAGTAATTCCTCCCCCGAAACCCATATCGCTATCATAATGTGAAGAAAGGGAAAGATATTTTGTGACGACATAGCGAAGCCCGGCCATGTATTCCTTATCTGTATTAATCATCCAGCTTAAACGCAGACGCGGTGTGACAGAAATATCTTCTCTTGATAGTTGGAAACGGAATTTACCATCACTATCAAGTCTTCCATCCGCCACAACCAGCATTGGAAGTGTGTAGGCTACACCCAATACTGCGGCATGTCGATTGTTTTTATTACTCACCTGATTAAACATATTTTTTTCTTCGCTTCCAAATATATTTTCCGGGCCTCCGGGTTTCTTAAAATGATAATCGAAACCTGTATAAGGAAAAAGCCATTGCATTTTACCGAGATATTTTCCAAGCATGGTTTCACTTTCATATCCATGCTCATCATGAAATCCCAGGTGCCATTGTTCGCTTATTTTCCACCTGGTTTGAGCCAACATGGCTTCTCCATCACTGCCATTGCTTTCAATCCCTACCCTGGCCATTAAATGAATCATACGGTCATCGCCAAAAAGTTTGTGCTGGGCATATTTAGGATCCGGTATTTCGGGATTTGGAGGAGAATCCTGATAGCTGAATATTCTACCCATTCCGCTCATCATATGATAGAGAATATGGCAATGAAAAAACCAGTCACCGCTTTCAGTCGCCGCAAATTCGATCGTGTCTGTTTCCATGGGCATGATGTCAAGTACATTTTTTAATGGCGCATAATCGCCCTGTCCATTCAATAATCTGAAATCATGGCCATGCAGGTGCATTGGATGACGCATCATGGTATTGTTGAAAAGAATGATTTTTACATTTTCTCCTTTGTTGATTAAAATTTTATCAGATTCGGAAATTGTTTTATTGTCCAGCGTCCAAACATATCTGTTCATATTACCTGTCAACTCAAAGTTTAATTTTTTCGTTGGACCTTTGGGAAGCGTGGTTTTTTCAGTTGCTTTTAACATACCATAATTCAAAGTAACGAGATCTCGTGTATTGCCCTTCTCCATAGAATTACCTGAATGATCCATGTTGTTCATATTCATATGATTCATGTGATCCTTTTCATCTTGTCCGGATTTCATTTTCTTTTTATATTCCATGCCAGTGATTTCCGGGTACATGACTGTGTTCATATCCATGGTTTGATTGCTCATTTGCATTCCCATCATATCAAGGTCTCCATTCATTTTCATCATGCCATTCATCATTTTCATTCCCTCAAAATATTTAAGTGGGATCAGGGTAGTTGCCGGCATTTTCATTCCACTTCCTAACCATAAAGACGCTGAATTGGTCCTGTCTTCCGCGGTCGCCATAAATTCGTAGCTCATGTTTTCCGGGATCGTTACAATGACATCATATGTTTCGGAAACGGCAATAAGCAAACGGTCAACTTCAACGGGCTGGACATCATTTCCATCATTACCTACAACGGTTATATTACCACCGGCATATGAAAGCCAAAAATAGGTGGATGCACTACCATTGACGATTCGCAACTTTACTTTATCGCCGGCTTTATATTGTGGCTGTTCGTTTTCATTTTTTCCATTAATTAAAAACTTCTCGTAATACACATCACTTACGTCCATGGCATTCATTCGCTTCCATTCATTGGTGAGCTTGGTCATAAAATGTCCGCTGAACAGGGCTTCGGTGTAGCTCTGCGTAGAGCCTTTTTTTATTGCAAACCAATCTGACGCATTATGCAATGATCGATTAACTTCAGTAGGCTTCATATCAGTCCAATCACTTAAAACGACCGGTATGGTTTTAATATCAGACTCATTCCTTTTATTGAAAATCAATGCACCATACATGCCGCTTTGCTCCTGCAATCCCATGTGACTATGATACCAATATGTCCCATTTTGAATAATCGGAAACTTGTATAGATGTACAGTATGCGGCTCAATAGGCATTTGGGTCAGATATGGAACGCCATCAAATCGGTTGGGCAGAAAAACGCCATGCCAGTGAATCGAAGTTGTTTCATCTAGCATATTATGCACGTAAACTTCTGCTGTATCACCTTCGGTAAAAATTAATGTGGGACCAGGTATGGTGCCATTGATAGCTAAGGCGTGTTTAGGTTTGCCAGAGAAATTTACTGTCGTGTCGGCTACATATAAATCATATCGAATGGTTTGAGGTTTCTTTGTTAAACCGGGCGATTCTATTTTATGACCAGCTCTTTCTATGGCTTCCTGTTCTGCGGATTCTTTATTTTCTATTGTAGGTTTTGGTAGATTCACATTCTGAGTTTTGGCAGCTGTATCTACTGTCGTTTTAGCATCGGTTGATTTGTCTGTTAACGGCTGATTTCTCTCGTTTTGGGTGGAAACGGTGTTGTGTTCAATTTTCTCTTTTTTCTTTTCCAACGCCATACCGCACTTTGGGCAACTGCCTGGTTTGGAAGATTGAACTTCAGGATGCATTGGGCAGGTATAGATCACCTCCTTTGCTTTTACACTGTTGTGATGAGTGGTATCAGACCCCGGCATATTCTTCATATCGTGTTGCGCAAATACTATACATACCGCGAAGAAGAACATTATGGTTAGTAATTCCCTTTTCATTTTACATTTATTTTAAATCATACCCTACCCCTTAAGATATTAGGGATAGAGTGATGAGTCATATTAATTTTTAGCAGTCATGGTTTCCTTTACGGAGCCACATGTCAACATTTTCTTACCATAATATGGATTCTCGATTTTCTTGTTGTCGCTGATCCAATAGGCATCTGCCATTGGGCAATACTGATAATACAGGTCAACATTGTTAATCTTCATTTCCTTGAGAAGGCTATAAAATCCGGTGGATAAATCTTCAAACTGCTTGCGTTGGGCAGTGATATCCATTGAACTTCCAATTGATG
>JBDUDG010000252.1:0-5179 GCA_040003045.1 Saprospiraceae bacterium
AGGATCTGAAAAATCTGGAGCCTATGTGCTTGGTATCTTCGATGGGGATACCGATACCATGGTCAGTGATTTCGATGATGATATTATTTTCATTTCGTTTCACTATGCCACGAATCGGTTGATCCTCTCCTGAATACTTGCTGGCATTTGAAAGGAGGTTGTAAAGAATATTCCGAATCATATTTTTATCTGATTTGAGTTCAATTCCCGCTGTTCTATAATCAAAAGAAAGATGCTGACCTTTTTTCAATAAATCTTTCATTTCAATAATCAGATCATCTATCATTTCATTAAGAGAAAAAGAGGTCACCTGAACTTCAACACGACCTTCATCCAATTTGCCGATGGACAGAAAATCAGACAGGATCAGATTGAGATGTGAAACGCTTGTTTTGATCCGCTCTATATGTCGTTGCCGGTCAGTGATATGTTCAGAGGATTCGTATCTGCCTATCAAAGCTGCTGACGAAATTATACTGCTGAGCGGTGTTTTAAATTCATGAGACGCCATGGAAATAAATCCTGACTTCAGCTTTCCAAGATCTTTTTCATTTTCCAATGATTTCCTGAGTTCATCCCGTGCTTCAAGTAGTGCATTTTCATAGGTCTTATGTTTTTCAATCGACTGAATAAGAAGTTGATTTGTATCTAAAAGGCGGTTTATTGCATCCTGTAATTCATTGGTCCGGTCTGCTACCATTTGTTCCAGTTCCTGGTTTAACAGGAGTAATTTTTTTTCAGCTGCTTTTACTTCGGAAAGGTCATGGATGATGCCTGTAAAAAAATGTTCTTCATCCATGATGATCTCACTGACTGCCAGGCGAGCCGGGAAAAGTGAGCCATCCTTTCGTAAGCCATCGATTTCCCTGCCTATCCCAATGATCTTCCTGATCCCGGTGGTGAGATAATTATTGACGTAGGTGGCATGTTGTTGCCTGTGTGGGGAAGGCATGAGCAGGGTGATGTCTTTGCCAATGAGCTCATTGGGTTCATACCCAAATAATTTATTTCCAGCCGGATTACATAGGATGATGATTCCCTCATTGTTCATCAGGAATATGCCATCGATAGCCGTTTCCACTACGGACTGAAGGATCCTAAGCGGATGCTGCTGCGCAAATAGACTCCTTGTAGACATAGAGCGAAGATATTAAATGTGAGGTTGAGAGGCCGATGACCAGAATCATTCTGAACAATGACCCAGGTCATCCGGGCAAATATTGATTACTGATAGATTTGTATCTGTCAAATGTTCTACTCTTCAAAAATTAAACGCATATGAAACTCTTCAGCCTCAATTTCACCACCCTGATCCTTCGATTCTACTTGTTGATGGCGATCGTTATCGGGTCATTCTTTGCGGGACTTCCCTGGTTGGCTATCCTTTCACTACCGGTATTCATGTCTTCTATGATGGGCATGTCATTTTCAAAAATTCGGTTTTCCTTCAGAACCCGAAATGCTGAAAAGAGAGATTATGCAGGCCTTCATCAAACTGCACATTCATAGTAAAACAATTCTTCAGAACTTATTAAAATATACCATTATGGATTTTACAGCCCCAATTTCAACGTTGATGAGCCGGAAACTAGTCACCGTAACACCTGGAGACCGAATTGCGGATATCAAAGAAATATTTGACCATCATTCTATTCACCACATACCGGTAGTAAAATATAAAACGCTGGTGGGAATCATCAGTAAATCGGATTTCCTATTATTTCTGCAGGACGAAAACAATCCCTCCTATAGCAAGGTAACAGAACAATGCCGTCAATATAATTATAAGGTAGAGGACATCATGACAACCGGTATAGCAACACTTGAATCTACAGATCGCATGAACGTAGCACTCCAGCTATTTTCTGAAAATCTGTTTCATGCAATCCCGGTAGTAGACGAGGATGAATTGGTAGGAATGCTGACAACCTTTGATATCATAAAGGCTCTCCTTGAAGAAGATAATTCCCGCATCATGGCCAATCGTATTTCAACTGTCAGCACATGAGAATAGAAATTTACAGTGTAAAAAATATGACAGGAGTAGCATTGAAAAGCAAGCTTGAACTGGCATTGGCTCAACACAATCTGCAATATGAAGTGATTGAAAAAAACCATCTCGAAGATTTTATTCAGGCTGGTCTGAGTTCCGTACCTGCTGTGAAAATCGGGGATACGATCATCGAACATAAAGAAGACACACCCTATGATGAAACTGTCCAAAAAGCCATGAATCGCATCTTGAATGGATCTGATCGTTCCATTTTAGTGCCGATAGATTTCTCACCTGAGAGCAAACATGCTCTCCGATACGCCCATATGATTGCCTCCCATCTGGGAACAGGAATTAGCATAGTCCATGTCCATGAACCCATCATCGATCCGATCTCAAATACTGCATATGATGTTGAGCTTTTGCAACAAAACCATGACCAGCTTGACAAATTGTTAATCAATTTAGGGTGGGATAAGTATCATGAAAAAAATCATGTACCCATTCAGACTCATCTTGAAAAAGGAGACCTGACTTCGACTTTGTTGAAAATGCTGGAGGAGGAGAAATATGAAATGATCATCATGAGTGCCTCCGCTGAAAATGCATTTATGAAAAAGATAATTGGCTCAATGGGTACTCACCTAAGCAAATTCATCGCAAAGCCATTGATCATCGTGCCATCGGCAACTCACCTGAAGTTTCCTTTAAGACTTGTAGTAGGAATGACTGATGAGCTTATCCTTGGCAAGGCATTGAAATATATTCTGGCCTTTGCGGCGCCAAATAAAATTGTTGTTGATTTTGTTTGCGCTACGAATGATGTCCAGCGCTTTGAAGATCTAAAAACAAAACTATTTCATCTGCTCGAAAAAAATGAGCTAAAGCTTCAAGGCTGCACCATTTGTTCTATTCCATACGTAGAAAAACGAATAAATGAATCGCTTGAGAAATATGCGATCGAGCATCATTCAGGTATGATGATTCTTTTGACTCATCATCGGGCTTTTCCTGAAAGATTATTCCACAACAGTGTTACAAACCGAACGATGATCCATTCCACTATGCCGGTCATGATATTACATGAACAGGAATAGGGTTGGCTCGAACAAAAAAAATTGAGCGCGATGATGCTTCGAAAAAAGTATAGTGCATCTGATTTTTACATAAGCATTCTATCACCTTTCTGTTATTTAGTGACTTCACTCACAATGCCTTTATAAAATAAAAATTTGGCAATGTGACAATATTGCAATGTGGTTTATTTTCATGATCAATCTGCATCCTCTGAATATTGTGCGCAAGTGCTGAAAACCATTTTGACTCACCTTTTACACATTCATTTGGTTTTTCTTTTATTCCATTTCCAGATTTCAATCCATAGTACGGAAATGATGGCAGTAGTTATACAAATCAAGATATCCGGTATGGGCGGAACTGCCAGGTGAAAAAATATGCGAAAGGCAGGTACGTACACCATCGCTATCAACATGATGATAGTCACTGAAATTACAGCGAACAACAATGGATTTTTATTTTTCAAATTGCTCAGGATGGAATAATAGAATGATCGGTTGACCAGTGTCAGAAAAATATTTGCCATCACAAGAGTGATAAAAACCATTGTCCTGGTCATATCCTCATCAGCCCCGGAATGAACAGCATATTGATAAATAAGCAATACTCCGATCGATATCATGATTCCCTGAAAGATACTTATGGTCATTTCTTTCCAATTCAAAAAGCTGGAAGTCCAAAGCCGGGGTGGTCTTTGCATGGCATTTTTTTCGAGCGGCTCGTTTTCAAATACGATTGAGCAGGTAGGGCCCATCACTAATTCTAAAAAGATGACATGTACTGGTGTAAAAATATTTGGATAGATCCAGCCGAGAAATAAAGGAAGCGATACAGTAGCGATGATTGGGATGTGTATCGAAATAATGTATTGCACTGCTTTTTTTAAGTTGGAATAAATACGCCTGCCTGCGGCGATCGCCACAATCATCTTTGCGAGGTCATCTTCCAGCAGAATAAGATCAGCTGCATTCTTTGCAAGCTCTGTTCCTTTGTGTCCCATCGCGATCCCAATATCCGCAGCCTTAAGTGCCGGACCATCGTTGACACCATCACCTACCATGGCCACAATTTGATGATTGGCTTTTATAGCATTGATGACAGCAAGTTTTGCTTCAGGAAACATTCGGGTAAAAATATTCGTATTACGTACACAATCATTAAGCTGTGATTCACTCATTTTCATAAGTTCATCACCATCGACAACATTCTCAGCATCCTTCAATCCTGCGCTTTCCGCAATGGCCCTCGTCGTAAGTGCATTGTCCCCTGTGATAATTTTTATATTTACACCTGCAGTATAAAATGAATTAAACACTTCCCTGATATTTTTTTTTGGAGGATCATAAAACGCTAAAAGTCCCATGAATTGAAACCTGATCTCTTGCTGAGTGACAGGAAATTCGTTCAATTTATCTGAGCCAAGAGCAACGCCGAGAAGTCTATATCCTTTACCTGCCAGTTTTCCGATAATGTTCCTTATCGATAATTTTTCCACGTCTTGGAGAGTACATACTTCCAGGATAGCTTCAGGAGCTCCTTTACAGGCTATTATTTGTTCTTTCTGCAGATTTTCAAATACGTGAGTCATCATCGGTGGCTTTCCGCCAAGTGGATATTCATGAATCATTGCATATGCTGATCGTTTATCATTCACTACATTTTTTTCATATGCGTCATGAATTGTTTTTTCCATTGGATCAAAGGGGATGGGCTCGCTTGACCACATCGAAGCCTCAATCACTTCTTTAGCTGGACCATCCAGATTGCTAAGGTCATTTGACAATTTTTTGTTTTGATTAGCATAAATACATTGAAGGCTCATCCTGTTTTCAGTGATGGTTCCTGTCTTATCTGTGCAGATTACAGTTGCACCTCCAAGGGTCTCGACTACACGTGTTTTTTTTACGAGAATTCCGTCCCGTACGAGTCTTCTCGATCCTAAAGCGATAAATGTTACGAAAGCAACAGGAATTTCCTCTGGTAAGATGGACATGGCCAGCGTGAGCCCTTTTAACAAGCCTCCAAGCCAATCATTATTCTTTAAAAAACTGATTAGCCATACCATCAGAAATACCAATATGCCTATAAAAGTCATTTGCCGAACGAATG
>JBDUDG010000253.1:0-5172 GCA_040003045.1 Saprospiraceae bacterium
GGTACACATTCAAAATAAAATATTAACTCACGACTTTTGAAAACATGGCTTGAAATCAGGGCAAAAACCACTTTATTACATTCGGTTTACGGCTGAATAATCCATTACTTTTGACGTTTCCTTTTAGATTTGCTCTTATGTCTTTTGGTCTGCTTGTCCGTTTTCTGTTTATTGCCGGCCTGATGGCGCTTGCATGCCATCCGGGTGTGGCTCAGCGTGTTATTGTCAATGGAAACGGAGAAAGAATGATTATGTATCCGGATGGATCATGGCGAATGGCAGAAGCAGGTGATTCAGTCCTGTTACGCCAAAACCTTCAAAAATCTGAAATGGTCAATTATCCATCAGATAAAATTGATGCTACCATAAACAGAAATCCGGGGGAAGAGGATGAATACACCCTCCGACAATGGAACGAGTTATATTTCAGGATAAAAGAAAACGAAAAAAAGACACAAACCCTGTTCAGAAATGCGACTAATGCCCAATTCAATGCTTCCGAAATGCTCCAGAATGCCGAGGCCAATAAATCAATGATCGAAACTGATCGCCTTGCAACGCTGGAGGATAATTACGTAAAGTCAGTCCAGAAGCTACGCCAGGCAAAACTCCAGCAAAAAGAAATTTTAAAACTGTCAGATCAGGCAAAGAAAATATCAGATAAACCAGCTAAAACGATTAAAAAAAAATTACCCCAAATCAGTGCTCAGTTCGAGAATTATCTGAATACTTTCGACCCGCAGCATAACATAAGGGATCTTTCAAAGCCAAAAATTCACATCAATCAAAATCAAAGTGTAGATATTTCCACCAAATCTGAAAAGACTCCAAACACTCATTCAAAGCAAAAAGATTTATCTGCAGAATCGGGCAATAAAGAACAATTTTCTAAATCTAAAGATGTCCATACATCTGCTTCTGGTGTTGACAAATTGTCTTACGCGAGAACTACAAGCCTGAGACTTCCATCAGAGCTGATTCCAAAAGCATATAAATCCGAACCATATTCATGCAAGGTGATCACCGACACTATTGATGCTATTACAAGAACGAGGCGTATAGCTCTTGCACCAGATCTAATTTTTACAAATACTGATCCAGACCTTCGACCATATTTCAAAAGCAAAGAATTGATTACTTGCAACGGAAGACTTTTAAAAATTGGACCTTACATTTATTTCAATATCGATTTTCAAATTGCGAGTTCTCATTCCCAGGGAAACTTTGGCTCTCTTGAGGCAGGTAGCCTTCTAAGGTTACGATTGCTGGATGGGAAATATGTGTTACTTTATAACTTGAAAGGAGACAGAGGCAGAATAGACCCATATAGCGGAAACACCATTTTTACAGGTCAATTTGCTTTAGGAAAAGATGAAACAAAAATATTGACTTCATCGCCATTAGATAAAATCAGGATCTTGTGGAGTACAGGTTTTGAGGATTATGATGTCTACAAAATAGATTTCTTCATTAATCAGATTAGTTGTTTACTGACCAGGTAAAATAAACTCTCTTTAATTTACAGAATGCTAGGATTAAAACTCTCTACAGATCCCCGCTGGGTCAACCTGACTGAAAAAACACTTGAAGAAATACTGACTGATCATGCATACTGTGAACAGAAAGCTGCTACTTCCTGTATCTCGCTGATCCAATCCTATCCTGAGAAAATTGAAATGGTAGAAGCTCTGGCCCCTATCGTTACTGAAGAATGGGGACATTTCAGACTTGTGTTGGCTGAGTTAAAGAAACGTAGCCTCACACTCGGGAGACAACGAAAAGATGAATACGTAGTCTCACTTCAGAAATTCGGTCGAGGCGGCGGTTCAAGAGAAGACAGACTGGTCGAAAGACTTCTTGTCTTTGCATTAATTGAAGCCCGGAGTTGTGAAAGATTCAGGCTTTTATCCTTACACCTCAAGGATGAAAAACTAAAGGAATTTTACCATGGATTTATGGTATCCGAAGCCGGCCATTACAGGCTCTTCATCGATCTGGCCAATTCCTATGGCAATTCATCCGATGTCAAAACCAGATGGCAGGAATATCTTGACTATGAAGCCGGCATTATGCAATCTCTCACTCCACGTGGAGATCGCATTCATTAACCAGTTATTTTTTTTCTGGAAACTTATCGATGCGGACCAGTTGGATCTGAGTTCCGCTGTTGCCGTATGTCGCTGTACCAATAAAGACGATCATATCATCATTGAAGATGACATTCCATTCAGAAGGCTTGAATTCTTTTACATCCGGTTGAAGTAACAACACCTTCGCTTCCCCATTGTATGTCCATTTTCCGGTGTGCGATTGTTCAGAATATTTGCCAGCCTTGAATGTGCCGTCTTTGTCAAGTTTGATCCATTGCCCCAAATAAGGCGCTTCTTTTGGATCAGAACCCGGTACAAGCGCAGCACGATATTGTAGCATCTTATAGGTTAGAAATGTAAAATCATGGCCCCCGTCACCTTTCGATGGAGTAGCTGGCTCGACATTCGTCGGGGCTTTAGTATCAACGGCTTGTGTACCTTGTTTTTGGTTGCAGGCTCCAAAAGCAATCCCACAGAGAACAGAACAAAAAATCAGAAATAACCTCATTACACTTAATTTTAAGCCGCAAATTTATACTTCTGAAGGCAAAAAGACCTATTTCAATCAAAAAACTCATTCAAATCTTTCATTTTCATGGTGATGCTCTCCCAAACTAAAGTTTTTAAATCCATTCAAAAGAAACTGGATCAGATAGGAGTAGATTCATCAGCTCGACTTCTTGTCTGTGTCAGTGGTGGGTTAGACAGCATGGTACTGATTTCAAATCTGAAAGAAATGAATTTACCTATTACAGCAGCACATGTCAATTTCCAGCTTAGAGGTCAGGATTCGGATTGTGATGCAGAGCTGGTGCGTGACTGGTGCAGTGATCATGATGTTTCATATATGGAATTGGTGGTGGATACAAAAAGATATGCGGAGATCCACAAATTGAATATACAATCTGCCGCGCGGGAAATCCGATACGATTGGTGGCAGAAATTATTTGAGAATGACGATTACAAGTTCGTGATCACAGCTCATCACCATGATGACAGCATTGAAACATTTTTTATCAATATCCTTCGCGGAACAGGAATAAAAGGATTGCAGGGGATTCCGTTTAATCGTGATCATTTCATTCGACCGATGATCGATATTTCAAGAAATGAAATTGAAGCATTTGCAAAAGATTTTAATATCCCTTTCAGAACAGATATGTCGAATGAATCCGATGTTTATCAGCGTAATCGTATTCGTCATCATTTAATTCCGCTTCTCAGAGAAATCAACCCTCATCTCAATGCCGTAATGCTGCAGGAAACAAAAAGAATCGGTATTGAATTGGCCGCCTGGAATACATCTTATCAAAATTGGCAAAAGAATAGTGTTTTCACTGAAACTGATGGGATTAAAATTATGGATGAACCTGTTGCAATAGCCTTTTTACTGCGCTGGCTGGAAGAAAATGGCTTCCCCTGGCAGCTTTCTTACGACTTTGTAAATTCCACAAATCAGGATGGTAGCAAAGAGCTGATGAATGATAAAAGCAGGTTGTCAAAAACTTCCGATGGGTATTTTTTAAGTCCTATAACAGGACAGGACACCATTGAAATAAATTCAACCGGCACTTATCCCATTGGGATTCACGAATTGAAGGTTGAATTAATTTCGATCTCTAATTTTGTAAAAAGTGATGATCCTTTTGTAGAGTATGCTGACCTTGAAAATATTAAATGGCCACTACAAGTCACACCTATTAAGCCGGGAGATTATTTTCAACCGATAGGAATGGATGGCAAGAGCAAGAAAATACAGGATTACATGGTCGACCTTAAATTAGAGCCACATGAAAAGCGTACATTAAGGTTGTTGAAATCAGGCGACCAGACTCTCTGGATCATGGGAAGGAGATTGGATGAACGGATTCGCATTACAGAAAACTCGAAAGAAATATTTAAACTTTCTTACATGCTAATTTCATCAAAGACTTGATAATGCAAAAACAATAATGAAGGCAATCACAGTAGAAATGATGCCGTACATGAAGACCCCATAACAATTTCTCAGATAAGCGTATTTATAACCAAGTGTTTTCCCAAGAAAAAAAAGATCCCTCATGATGGTCGCATTCATGATCTCCTCATCAGCGATCGTCGCGTTCATACCATTTTCGTACTCATCATAAGTCATCTTATAATAATTTCCAAAAAAGAATAAGTTGGATTTTTTACTCAGGATGCTTTCCATGCTGCTTATCCCCTTCATATGAATAGGACGTGTAGCGAGGATCGCAAATATCATTGAGGTGAGACAGACGAGTAATAACATTGCAGCAGGTATGAGCAGGTATCTATTAGCTGAAATCTGCTTGCCTAAAAGTGGCAATGCAAAACCGATGATCAGACCATTGATCGAGACCATGTTATTAGCTTTGCTATCTGCCATTGAGCTGAGAGAAATATGGTTTCGCAGTGCCGTTTTAAATTGATTCTGCGCAGATTTACTGGTTGATATGGTTTTAAGCCTGTCCTCTTTTTTGATTTTAGGGACTTTTTCTTTTTCGTCCGGTTTCACATCGATTTGAGTTAATTCATTAACCAATAATCTTCTGTTTTCTGCTTTTTTTTCTGAATAGCGCTCCTTACCTTCTTCAGAATAATATTCATGTTCATCAAGGAACCGCAGATTTGTTTTTGCCCAGTCCTTTTTCGAGAGCACTGTATTTTGCAATGTATTGAGCTCCTTCCTCAGGCTGTTTGTATAGATCTGGAAATGAGATTTTCCAAGAGAACTTGTATCAGCATCTTTCATCAGTGACTCCAGCTTATTGGATGGAATAGTATCCATTTTGGTCACTGTGATATATTTGACGATCGTCTCGATCCTGTCTGGCGGATATTGATGCGATGTGAGAAAATCCCTGGCTATCCGAATACTTCTTTCTTCATGACCAGAATATGCTTCTGAAAACCCAACATCATGAAAAAGAGCTGCAAGATTTAGCATTTCCAGATCGCCGTTCGTCACACCTGCGTGCCTGGCAAGAAGCAATACCTCATCCCTAACCTGGGTCGTATGAACCCAATTGTGATAAGTATAGATATCAGACGGAATCTTCTGCTCGAAGATCTGACGAAC
>JBDUDG010000254.1:0-5142 GCA_040003045.1 Saprospiraceae bacterium
GGATCACTATCAACAAGCAAAATCTTTTTCTCAAGGATGGCAAGACATGCACCCATATTGATAGCAAGTGTTGTTTTTCCAACGCCGCCCTTTTGATTTGCTATAGCTACAATTTTACTCAAAGTATGAAGTTGTACCCTGCATGTTTTGGCTATGTTATGCGCTTGTTGAACCAGGATGCTACTGACTTCATGCCACTACAGGGGGCGCAAAAATACATCTAATGGCCTGACATTTACCAGGAGGTTGACATTTAGTGAAATCCATAGCGACTATTCCATTTTATGGAATTGCCTCTGTACATAGTAAAAAATGTTTAATATGGTTAAAGTACGAACATCAGGGTTTAACATGAATTCTAAATTGATTTTCATGGGATTTACACTGATTTTTCGGGATTTATTCTTCGAAACAAAACTTACCTCCAAACATGCCGTTAAAGGACATATCACGACTTTGTACAATTCATTGGTGTGAGATATTTTATCCCTTTTATTAAAATCATTTTATGAAAATCATTACATTCTTTTCTTTTGTTATGCTCCTTTCGATCGGAGTCGTTGCGTGCAAGGACAATTCCAAAAGTGAAGCAGTGAACGCTAGTGTTTCATTGGAAAATACCATGGAGGCGTCTAAAGCTCAATTGGACAAAAATATAACTGAGCTTCTGTCCACGATCAATAACAAGATAACTGAAACTGAAAATCAACTAACAAGTGCTGGTGAAGAAGCAAAAGCAGGTTTAAATGCAAAGCTTGATATACTTCACAAACAACGTACTGACCTGGGAAATCTGGCAATAAAGGCAAAAGCAGCAACTGCTGAAAGCTGGGCAGATTTTAACCAACAAGCTGCCAGGATGGTAGATGAGGTCAAAGAGGCACTTAGCAAATAATGCATTGGGTGAGATTGTAATAGTCTTTTTAAAGCCGCCTATCCGGGCGGCTTTTTTTATTAATAACCTGAATTTCAATTAGTTAATGATATTCTTTTAAACTAAAACAAGAGTAAATAAACAAATAAGAGCAAGTAACGAACCCGATATGGTTGGAACGGGAAATTTTTTTAGATATTTATACCCAATTGTACTCTATTGGCAGTAAGGTTAGAAATCAAGGTTTTATCCAGGAAAGCCGGTGAAATCATCGGTAACTTGTAAAAAAAATCCCGGGTAACTTCTGCCTTGATAATCAAATTGTTATATTTGTGCTCCTCCTTGTATCCAAAAAGAAGTAGATGATGGAATCCGTAGCCTTGCCTATGACAAAAGATGATGACCTGATTAAAAAGATTTTGGACTCCTTTGTTAGTCGTGGTGGCTATTCAGAGGTTAAGGCAAATATAGAAGGTTATGAAACCCCCTCCGCTCTAAGTAACAAGGAAAGTGAGGATAGGGTCATTCCGGATATAACAGCTCTAAAACGCAATGGACGATGGTATATTGAAGTCGTTCGCAAGGATTCAGAAATCGAAAAAACTGTAAGTAAATGGAAACTGCTAAGCATGCTTGGCAAAGCAAGGAACGGTGGTTTGATTCTGATGGCGCCCTCCGGACAATATGCCTTTGCAGAGCGTCTCACCAAAAAACACGACATCCATTGCAAGATTGTGAAAATGTAACGTTAGATCACATTTTCTGATATCTCCATTTATTTTCTCTTCTCTCAATTTTTCATAGGAAGTTGACCTTGCTTGATCTTTGCTTATCTCTCAGATAGCTATCATCAGCTAATCTAAAAAATCCGCTCTTGAATTCTGGATCAACCTTAATATTGAGTAAAAAATAGACCTTCAGGTTTCAGCTTGGCTACAAATAATGTCCTGAAGGAATAGGGCAATTTTTTCCAGAATGTTGGTTTACAACAATTTTAAAAGCTGTTCTTCAAGATCAAATTTTGGATTGATTGCAGCAATTTTACCTGTTTTATCGATGAGAAAGGTTTTAGGAATTCCGGTGACACCATATTCTTTTACGGCCTGCGTATCCCATTTTGCCAGTTCACTTACATGGTAAGGCCAGCTGAGTTGATCTGCCTGAATGGCAGCAATCCAGTTCTTTTTAGACTGATCTATTCCGGCTTTATATTGCTCATCTGAAGGAAATCTTGCTTTTGTGCGCTCATCAATTCCATCAAGTGATACGCTGTACACGGTAAATCCCTTGTTTTTGTATTTGTTATACATTTCCACTACATGGGGATTATTCTGTCTGCAAGGCCCGCACCAGGAGGCCCAGAAATCGAGCAATACTACTTTCCCTTTTAGATCAGCAAGTGAATAATTCTTTCCTTCTGGACTTTTCAACGAGATATTCGGAGCAACCATTCCCACCTGGATTACTTCTCCTCCACCTGCAGGTTGTGATGCTGCTTTTTCCAAAGTGTATGCGAAGTTGGTGTAATCAGTGACATATTCACTGGTTGGATATTTTTTGGTCAGCTTTGCCGCGGCTGTTTTGTGTATTTCAAAAAATTCCGGCCTGTTACCAAATGCATTCATCGCTAATTGCATACCTGCAATGGGATATTTTGTGTTGTTGATGTAATCTTTCACATCATCTGCTGCAAGACGACCCGTTGACAAAAGATTCATGGCCTGGACAAAATCTTTCGCACTCTCAGAACCTGCAACAGTAACGTCGTAATCCCGCATTCCATCAAGTGTGCCTTTCACAGACAAATTTGAAGTCGGGTCTTCTACAACAAGTAATACTTTACCTGAACCAATTCTTAATCTGTAAATAGATTCCTGCAAAGGCTGTTCTATTTTCATAGTAAAGTTTCCTTTATCATCAGTGTCTGTTTGGGCCAGGACAGTCGTATTGTTGTTCGTCCCCATTTTGTCAAAATATACTTTCATGTTCGGCGCATCAGATATAGTGCCGGTGATGCTGGTTCCACCGGAAGAAGCAGCACCACATGAAGCTATACTGATCGCGAGGAGAACAAAAAGACCGAATGTGAGATTTTTCATGATAAGATATTTGATTGAATTTTTATTGCTCTAGTATAGCGGATAAACTATTTTGATACAGATCAGACCACTCGCGGATGTCCCCGAAATAAGTTCCTGATATGGAAAGAACGGATGAAGTGACTTCTCCTAAACGCAGAAATGGAACACCTTGTTGATCAAGCGTCAGCTCAACACGCTTAAAGTTTTCTAAAGATGTTGAAATAATTATACGGCTCTGACTTTCACTGAACAGGAATACATCTGAAGAATGTCCATCAGGAATAGTGATATTGAAACCCAGTTTTCCCGGCATCGAACATTCCATCAAGGCGATAAATAAACCTCCTTCTGATATATCATGAGCACTAGAGATCAGCGAATTGTAAATCAGATTTGTAATAACACCATGAATCTTGTATTCCATGTCAAGATCAATATCAGGACACGGTGTAGAACGATTACCCAGTATTTCCCTGACATACACTGAGCTATGAGCATTCTCAGGTGAGGGGCCAAGGAGAACAATAATGTCTCCCGCTTTTTTAAATGGAATTGAAGTAGCGAATTTTGATTCTTCCAATAAACCCACCATACCGATTGTTGGGGTAGGGTATACAGGTTCGGTTTTGTCTTTTAGTAAAGACTGATTATAAAAGCTCACATTTCCTCCGGTCACGGGCGTATCATATTTTCTGCAAGCGTCTCCCATGCCACGCAACGCATTAACGAATTGATAATACACTTCTGGATTATAAGGATTTCCGAAATTCAAACAGTTGGTGACACCCACAGGGATAGCCCCTGAACACCTGATGTTTCGGGCTGCTTCTGATACTGCGATCAATGCACCTTTATACGGATCAGCATAAACGTATGCACTGTTACAATCCACAGTAACTGCAAGGGATTTGTCTGAATCTTTGAGTCTGATGATTGTAGCATCTGCCGGTTCATTGGTGTTTGTATTTCCTGTTCGTACAGTATGGTCGTATTGCTCAAATACCCATCGTTTTGAGGCGATATTTGGTGAACTGATTATTTTTTTTGCAATATTTATTAGATCACTTATTGAGTCATTGGGTGTTTTAAAAGGTTTGATCTGGTCCATATACGCTGGTCGTGAAAATTCACGATCATACACCGGGGCTCCACCACCTAATACAAGAGAATGTGCAGGAACGTCAGCGATTTTTTCTCCGTACCGGAAATATTCCAGACGGCCTGAATCTGTGACTTCTCCTATTTGAGAACATTCGAGATCCCATTTATCAAAAACGCGAATGATCTCCGCTTCTCTGCCTTTCTCCACGATGACAAGCATTCGTTCCTGACTCTCTGAAAGAAGGATTTCCCAGGCATGCATATTTTTTTGACGAGTTGGTACTAAATCCAGATTGATCCTCATGCCTGTACCTGATTTAGCACTCATCTCTGATGTAGAACACGTAATGCCGGCGGCACCCATATCCTGCATCCCTACCACAGCACCGGTTTGGATAATTTCAAGTGACGCTTCCAGCAATAATTTTTCCTGGAAGGGATCTCCTACCTGAACTGCAGGAAGATCCTCAGCTGAGTCCTCAGTCAGGTCTGCTGAAGCAAAGGTGGCTCCATGAATTCCATCCCGGCCTGTTGCCGAACCAACAATGAAAACAGGATTTCCCGGGCCATCTGCACAGGCTGACACTGTCTCACCAATCTTTACAATGCCTATTGACATAGCATTGACGAGGATATTTTGTTGGTAGCAGGGATCAAAATAAACTTCTCCCCCTACCGTAGGAACTCCCAGACAATTTCCATAATCGCCTATTCCGCTTACAACCCCTTTGACGAGATGTCTCATATGCGCAGAGGAAATATCTCCAAATCGGAGAGAATTAAGTGCTGCGATTGGCCGAGCACCCATCGTAAAAATGTCTCTGTGAATACCACCAACACCAGTCGCGGCGCCCTGGTAAGGTTCAATGGCGGAGGGATGATTGTGTGATTCAATTTTAAAAGCACACGCCAGGCCATCTCCGATATCAATCAGTCCTGCATTTTCTTCCCCTGCAGCGACCAGCAGACGTCCTCCTTCACGAGGAAGTGTCTTAAGATATTTGATTGAGTTTTTATACGAACAGTGCTCACTCCACATGACAGAATAAATACTGAGCTCTGTAAAATTTGGCTCCCTTCCCAGGA
>JBDUDG010000255.1:0-5137 GCA_040003045.1 Saprospiraceae bacterium
GGTCTTGAACGCACATTCGATGAGTATTTAAAAGGTGAAGAAGGACAACGTCTCGTACAACGTGTCACAGGCGGCGCATGGATACCCGTCAATGATCTTTCTGATCTGGAAGGTAAGCGCGGCTCTGATATAGTGACAACGATCAGTCCTGAAATACAGGATATCGCAGAATATGCATTGCTCTCCGGAATGGAAAACAATCGTGGTTCAAAAGGTACTGCTGTCGTGATGGATGTCGAAACAGGTGCAATCCTGGCTATGGCAAATCTCGGTGCGCAAGGCGGCGGCTATGATGAAGATTATAATTATGCCGTAGGTTTTTCATCTGAACCAGGTTCAACATTCAAGTTGGCGAGTGTAATGGCACTTCTTGAAGATGATGGTGCAGAACTTGACTCACCTGTTGATCTGAATGGTGGTACGGCAAAGTTTTACAATCAGACCATGCATGATTCGAAGGAACATGGTATTCATGAAAGTACACTGAGAGAAGCATTTGAGAAATCATCGAATATAGGTATCGCACGTCTTGTCCAGGATTATTATGGACGCGATGGCAGAGCAGGACAATTTGCAAAACGCATCCGCGAAATGCATCTCAACGAGCCAACAGGTATCGAACTTGATGGAGAAGGTGCACCGATGATGAAAAATCCTGCGGTCAAAGAAGATCATTGGAGTGGAACTACTCTTCCATGGATGGCGACAGGCTATGAATGCAGAATGACACCATTGCAAATATTGAGATTGTACAATGCTGTGGCGAATGATGGGCGAATGATGAAACCCTATATCGTCTCCCAGATCAGCAGAGAAGGAAGAGTCATCAAACGTTTCGGTCCTGAAGTTGTGGACCGACACATCGTATCTGCGTCGACTATAAAAGAAGCAAAGGAATTATTGCAGGGAGTAGTGGAGCGCGGCACAGCAAAAGATTTTAAGCCCGACAATTATATGTTCTGCGGAAAGACAGGAACAGCCAGGACAGATTATTATGATCCATCAGCTCCACGCAAACAATACATGGCATCATTCGTAGGATATTTTCCTGCAGATCATCCTAAATACAGTTGCATCGTGATGGTGTATGATCCTACAGTAGGTGGATTTTATGGAGCATCTGCAGCACTACCGATCTTCAGAAAGATTGCGGACCGATGCATGGGAATTAACAGAGAGCTACTGGCGAAAACTGAATTGCCTGATACGCTGCCTTTTCAAACAGGGTTGAGATTGGCTGGCTGGTCGCAGAAAGAAGAGCTGAATGAAATCGTGGATGAGCTATCACTCAACACACATGTGGATGGACAGGGTGACTGGGCAAGACTTGAAGGTGGTGAAGAGATGGAAATGGAAGTCAAAAATATTCTTGACAAAAACATGATACCAGAGCTGTATGGAATGGGGATAAGAGATGCAATTTATTTGCTCGAGAACAGAGGGATCCATGTGCAATATGATGGAGTAGGGCGAATCAAAAGTCAGTCGATTCATTCCGGACAGCCGATCATAAAGGGAACAACAATTCATTTGACACTAGGGTGATGACTATCAAAGAGTTGATCGTCGACATCCGCGTGAAAGAGATAAGAGGTGATGTGAATCAGACTGTTGAAAGTATTCAGTCTGACTCAAGAAGAGTAGAGCCGGGGTCAGTTTTTGTAGCTGTAAAAGGCAGAACGACAGACGGACATAAGTTCATTGAAACGGCGGTAGATCGAGGAATTATTTGCCTCATAGCAGAAGAGGCAGATATTAAATGGAGTGAAAAAGTATGTGTGATCATAGTTGAAAATTCAGCTTCAACTCTTGCACAAATTGCATCAGCCTTTTACGGACATCCTTCAAAGGAGTTGGTGATGGTAGGTGTGACGGGAACAAATGGAAAGACAACGATTGCCACATTATTGTACAGGCTCTTTACGGACCTCGGATATAAATGTGGTTTGTTGTCGACGATTGAAAACAGGATTGGTGATCGGGTAGAATCAACGCGGTTTACAACACCTGATCCGATTGCGATCCAGGAATCTCTTTCGCGGATGGTGAGTGAAGATTGCACACATGCTTTTATGGAGGTGAGCAGTCATGCGCTGGATCAGCGGAGAGTGGAAGGGATAGATTGGGATGGAGCGATATTCACGAACATCACGCATGATCATCTTGATTATCACGGTGATTTTAAATCATACATACAAGCTAAAAAAATATTTTTCGATGGATTGAGTGCTCAGGCATTTGCCTTAATCAATACGGATGACAAGCACGCTGAAGTCATGGTACAGAATACTGTTGCTAAGGTCTCAAATTACAGTCTTACCAAAATTGCCGACTTCAGGGCGCGCGTCATTGAAAACCGGATTGATGGTTTACATCTTGAATTGAACGGAATACCACTGCATGTGCGGTTAGTAGGAAAATTTAATGCATCAAATCTCCTGGCGATTTATGGCGCGGCCATATTGCTGGGAGAAGATCAGGAAAAGGTGTTAACCGGATTGAGCAAGTTACAACCGGCAGAAGGTCGGTTTGATCTTGTCACAGGAAGAAAGCAAGTTTTCGCTGTTGTTGACTACGCACATACACCGGATGCTTTGCAAAATGTACTGAGCACTCTTATCCAGGTTAGAAAATCAGGATCACATCTTATCTGCATAGTCGGATGCGGTGGTGATCGTGATAAAACAAAAAGGCCTGAGATGGCGAGGATTGCTGCTACGATGGCAGACCAGGTGATCATCACATCTGACAATCCAAGAACAGAAAATCCGGATGAAATACTTGACCAGATGTGGACAGGCATATCAAAGGAAAAACAAGATCGCGTGTTGCGCATCACTGACAGAAGAGAGGCGATACGTGCGGGAGTGTTGATGGCAAGAGCAGGAGATATTCTACTGGTAGCAGGAAAGGGACATGAAAAATATCAGGAGATCAACGGTCACCGCTATCCATTTGATGATAAAAAAGTGCTCGCGGAAGCGCTGGCATAGAAGATATATAAGATAGGTTCTATTATCATTCTCAGGTTGGTTTTAGCAGTTGCAGTGGGTGAAACAAAAGGGATAAAGATTCACCGAGTCACCCACCTCAACGCTATCATGAAGAGAGTAGAAAATTGAAACAAATAAAAGAGGACGCGGAATAAATAGGAAAAGTTACTTGTGCTGAGCTTGAGTCGAAGTAAGATCAAATAGGATTTGATTCTGCTTTATACACAGCGTTCCATAGTATAAGAAAGAAAAAAAGTGTCTGCGGAAGCGCAGGCTTTAAGATAGGTTCTATTATCATTCTCAGGTTGGTTTTAGCAGTTGCAGTGGGTGAAACAAAGGGGATAAAGATTCACCGAGTCACCCACCTCAACGCTAGTTTGAAGGAAAAAAAAAGTGTCTGCGGAAGCGCCGGCATAGAAGATATATAAGATAGGTTCTATTATCATTCTCAGGTTGGTTTTAGCAGTTGCAGTGGGTGAGGCATAGGGGATAAAGATTCACCGGGTCACCCACTAGCATCTGCACATTGAGAAAGAGTGTGCTTTGACCTGCTGAACTCAACCATGGGCGATAGCTCAGCAACCGAGAAGTGAGAGAGTGAGAGTAGTGAGGTGTGAGATCTATGGAGCAAATGAAAAAGGTCCCCCTTTAGAGATTTAGAGGGAGACGGGTGCAATCAGGCCTCAGAAATCAAATGCTAAAGCAAAGGCTTAGCTGACCAATAAACAAACATTACGCAAAACAGAGGTTTGCGAGATAAGTGAAAATGTGTGGATTGAGCGAAGACGAAATCACATTTTGGAAGACGTTCTCCAGTCGCTGAACGTAGTCAAAGCGAAATTGCAATGCGAAGAATATAAAATATCAAATACCAATAATTGAATACCGAATACCGATTACCAATTACTGATTACCAATTACTGATTACCAATTACCTAAAATGCTATACCACCTTTTTGAATACCTGTATAGAAAATTTGATTTACCAGGGGAAGCCATGGTAATGTCGATTTCATTCAGGGCAGGTGTAGCGATAATGCTTTCATTAGTGATTTCACTCCTGGCAGGTAACAGGATCATTCGTTCTTTGAAAAGGCTGCAAATAGGAGAAACTGTACGGGATCTTGGGCTCGAAGGTCAATTGCAAAAAGCAGGAACACCTACGATGGGAGGATTGATTATCCTTCTTTCTATTCTGGTTCCGTGTTTACTTCTTGCCAAACTTGATAATGTATATATCATCATGATGTTGCTGACTACGGTTTGGATGGGAGTGATCGGATTTATTGATGATTACATAAAAATCTTCCGGAAGAATAAGCAAGGTCTCAAAGCTAAATTCAAATTATTCGGGCAGATAGTTCTTGGTTTGATCATCGCAGTGACGATGCTTTTTCATCGTGATATTGTCATCAGACTGACACCTGAACAAGCTGCGCTCGGAGGATATGAAGTGGTGAATCATGTGAAAGTGACTGATGAAAGGAGGCCAGGTCAGCAAGTGGATATGGTTTATTGTAAATCATCACTGACTAATGTTCCTTTTTTAAAAGGAAATCAATTTGATTACCGGGATCTGCTGACTTTCCTCGGTATGAATGCAAAGAGATGGGTATGGATTGTATTTATTCCCATTGCGATCATCATTATCACCGGAGTAAGCAATGGATCTAATCTGACAGATGGTTTGGATGGTTTGGCCACAGGGGTTTCAGCCATTATTGCATTGGCTTTAACCATACTGGCGTATATAAGTGGTAATACAATCATCGCGAATTATCTGAATGTTTTTTATATCCCCAACACGGGAGAGTTAGTGATTTTCAGCAGTTGCTTTCTTGGGGCATGTATAGGATTCCTGTGGTACAATTCATATCCGGCAAAGGTATTTATGGGAGATACAGGAAGTCTTGCGTTAGGTGCTATCATAGCAGTGATGGCGATAATACTTAGGAAAGAATTACTGATCCCTTTGTTGTGCGGCATCTTTCTGGTGGAAATTTTATCAGTGATGATCCAAGTGTATTATTTCAAATACACAAAAAGAAAATACGGAGAAGGACGGAGGATATTCCGGATGTCACCATTGCATCATCATTTTCAAAAGTTGGGAATGCATGAAGCAAAAATTGTAACGCGGTTTT
>JBDUDG010000256.1:0-5069 GCA_040003045.1 Saprospiraceae bacterium
AATGCATAAATTCCAACAGGAAGACCGCTTATATCAAATTGCATTTTGCTCTGCCGCGCTTTTTCCATCATGACCCGGCCAAATATATTCACCATGATAATATTTTGATGGATAGTAGCATGCTCATCACTTTGGAAATAAACCACATCATGTGCAGGATTCGGATATATCTGAAAATGCATTTGGTTTTGAAAATCTCTTGTAGCATCAAGTGACTGGTTCATACTTCCAGGGGTTGGAAATAATATCTGAAACGAACCGGTACCGTCCGGAAGCCTCCCATATGCTTCATCTGGCCCCTGCTGACCAAAATCCAAACCATCAATAAGTGCATTACCATTCGAATCGTCATCATAAATTCCAACAAATTCTCCACCGGCGCTGAGTTTAAAGTTGGCATGTAATTCACCCTGGCTTCCGTCTTCATCAGCCCAGATCAGGAGATATCCACCGGGAAGGATGGATATGGCAGGAAAGCGCCATTTGACCGGATTGTCAGGCTTGTCGGATAAATAACGGTCGCCGAGGTAAATGGATGCACTTCCATAATTATAAATTTCCACCCAATCTTCATATTCACCATACTCATCTGTCACAGTAGATTTATTGTCCGCCATGATTTCATTTATAGCTAGCGTGACTGAAGAGTTGCATACCTCCAATTGATTTGTTCCACAGACTGGTTTATAACTTTCATGGCCATTCACATCTGTGGCTTTGATCCTGTAATGCAGTACCGAACACGTATCCCCGCCATTTATCAACAGACCATATATACCATCTTCAGCTTCGCCATCATGATGCAAACCATCATCGAACATTTGACTATTGACGCCTTGTTGTGATACATCCATTTGGATATTTACCTCTACCCGATCAAGACCCTGGTCGTCGTCAACAATGGCGTTGAAAGCGTATTCTCCTTTTGCAAAAGGATGAATTTTTGTATTATCAAAAATAACAGGACTAATATCATTCAACTGCAATTGATTAATGACAGATGACCTGCGGCTCGCAATATACTCTTTGATGCCAACAGGGGTATGATTGTATGGCAATGACTGACTGAACCCCTTGCTAAAATCATTCAGGCTGAATCCATAATCCTTCGTATAATAATCATCGTTAGCCACCGACGAGGAAATCAGGGATTTCAAAGCATCAATTTTTGGAAACAATATGCTTTCCTTATAAACTTCCTGAATGATATAGTTCAGGTAATAGGACAATCTATCCCGGTATGAAGGCACCTTCATGATATTCGTGTACAGTGGACGAGGTTCAGAAGGGTGGCACCAGGTATAAATATTTCGCTCTGCCCAGTTGACCCCAAACCAGTCTATCCCAAAAGTATTATCAAGATCAAATGGAATGTATTCGAATAACCCGGTGGCCTCATTGTGATACAGGAAGAAATTGTTTTTGTTGTAAAGCGGTCCGTCCCAATTGCCGCTGAGCATATCAAAAGCAATGGCTTTTAAATAAGTATCGACATTGAATACAGATTCAAGGGCACATGGCATATCCGCTGTCTGTGTGTTGTTCAGCACATCGATGAAGTGAGCAAGGTCTGAATAGTCATCAGTTTCTTTGTTTGTCCTGAGATCATATGCCCTTCTATCACCGCTGGTAAATTTGTACATGTTGGGATCAATCCCATGATAAGTCAGATCAGCCGGATAGAGACATTTGTAGAGGTTGCCATCATTATTTCCGAAATGTGTTTTTGCAAATTCCTCATCAATCTCTTCAACGTTGGCATATAGACCGAAATACTCGCCATTGATATATAATTTGACATGATTACAACGTGGAGCAGGTACGCCAATGTCATGTAACAAGTCCCAACATATTTTAGATCGACTTACTGTTGGATCATTATGCTCTCCGTTCAGATCTAATTTTTCTATACCATACCATTTACGACCGGGGAAATAAGAATTTAGGGAGACGCGAAAAGATTTCTTTTTAGAATAACGGGATGTGTTTCCACGAAGCGCGAAACCGATGTTTTGAAATGTGTCCCGGATGGTTCCATTATCGAAACTGAAGGAAGCATGAAAGTCATAAGTGCTTTCTTCATTGCCATCCGCAAGAATAAATTTCAGGGAATCGGCAGGAATGATGATATCGATGCGAGGAACGACATCATCTCTATAGACAGGACCCTTTTCCGGAAATAAATTCTGAGAAAAAACAAAACCGGCAAGGAGAGAAAAAAGGCTCAACAGGAAACAGGACCTGAACATTGATAAAAGGTTTTTGAGAAATGCAGGATGCAAATTGCAGTCGTGAAAGATATTTAAAAAATATAAGAAATCAGGATGAAAGACTTATATGTTCCAATTGTTCGGAATAGGGAAAAATTGAAATCAATAAGTTTTTCGAAAAAGATCAAATAAGCGCTGAATGAAAACCATGTCCGCTATTTATTAGCCTGCGGCTGTATGTTATTTTAGAAATTCACCCTTCCACTCTTCATAAGTTGGACCAAATTGTACATTTTCATGAATGAATTTCTTAATCTTATGTTCTTTCTTATAAAATGTATATGTTTCTCTGCGTACTCCCAAAATTTCGGAGACCTCAAATGAGTCCTTCGTAAATGAAGAAGAGCTTATATAGAACTCATTAAAAAAATGTCCCTCCAAATCTATTTTATAATAGTCGGCTACTTATCTTTCCACTGAAACCATTTCATGACCACATCTGACCCTGTCTCATATTTACGTTCGATCCCACACATCAAAGTATGGGTCCTGGCACCTCACCTGGAAACGAAGGATGCAAACATTGACTACTATTATGACTTCACCCAAAGCATTGCGGAATACAGGAAAACGTTTGCTGAACTGGGTATCGAATGGAAATGGCAGCCGGTGACACTGGCTGATTACAGCCAAATCATTGAAACTATAGCGAATGAAATGGCTATGAGCCATCTTACACCTGTGATATTCAACTTATGTGACGGCGATGAGATCAATGGAACGCCCGGCATTTCGGTTATCCGGCTCCTGGAAGAAAAAGGTTTGATCTATACAGGTGCAGATGAAAATTTTTATGAGATCACAACTTCTAAAATACCAATGAAAGAAGCATTTGATCACGCCATTGTGCCTACAGCCATTTGGAGTCCCATTTATGACAAAGACATAATAGCAGACCAAATTTTTTCAAAACTGGGAAGTCCGGTGATTGTAAAGCCCGCTGTTTCCGGTGGTAGTATGGGGATCGGTATTAAAAATGTAGTTCACCATTCGGAGGAATTAAAGAATCTGGTGAATACCATGTTTGAAGGTTACCATGGATGGAACCTGACTTCTGACGGGCTCATTGCCGAAACGTTTATTTCAGGTCCTGAATATACTGTACTCATCACAGGTTCACATGATCGTCCACACGAAGCCAGGATCTATCCTCCTGTGGAAAGAGTTTTTCATACATCCATACCAGAGCATGAGAAATTTTTATCCTTTGACCGTCTCTGGGAAATCTATGAAGAAGAAACCCGTATGCCTGGTGATGATGATTTTTATTCCTATGCAGTCCCGGATGCATCCAGAATAGAGGAGATCAAAAAAATAAGTTGGGATGCCTATGTCTCAACAAAAGGTTACGGCTACACCCGTGTGGACGTGCGCATGGATCAGGCTACCGGTCAGCTCTATGTATTAGAATTGAACGCCCAATGTGGACTCAGTGAGGATGAAAATTGTACATCGATCGGGGCAATATTGCGATTAAGTGGATGTACATTTACGAACCTGGTTGTGGAGATCATTTATGATGCCCTGAGACGCCGATCAGAAGTTTGAATAGCATTGATCACCCAAAAAAAACGTAATGAAAATTTGTGTTCTTCAACCGGATTATTCCAGCGCTGATGTAGACTACAAAAATTATGATCCGGTCCGAACCCTGAGCCATCTTATGCCTGAAGCGGTATTTGATCACGTGCTGCTCAACAAGCTGACCACTTACAAACAACTTAGAACACTGTCGAAAAAGAAGTACGATATTTTTGTCAATCTCTGCGAGGGGTATCCGGAGTGGCCCGTACCCGGTATCGATGTAATCCACAGCATGGAGGAATTGAATCTTCCTTTTACCGGGCCGACGTCCCTTTTATATGACCCTCCAAAAGAATTGATGAAGTATGTTGCGTATTGTGAGGGGATCAATACACCGGCATTTGCTTTAATCGATTCTACGGAGAACATTACAAATGAATGCGCGCATCTAAACTATCCGCTATTTGTCAAGCCTCATCATGCCGGAGACAGCCTGGGCGTGGATCAGGCGTCACTTGTCAGAACAGAAGAGGAGCTTCATGATAAATGTTCCGAAATCATGGACGAATATGGACCACTCCTGGTCGAAGAATATATCGAAGGAAGGGAATTCACAGTCATGTTAATGGCTGATGCAGACTACCCAAAGAGCTGCACTATTTTCAAGCCTGTGGAATATATATTTCCAGACGACTTTACATTTAAAACCTATTCACTGAAGACTTCTGAACTTCACCCGGAAGCAAACATACCATGCAATGATCCCGTGCTTGAAAAGGAGTTGAAGGATGCTGCCCTGAAAATATTCCTGGGATTTGGTGGCGTTGGCTATGCACGACTTGACTTCAGGGTGAATGAGAAAAAAGAAATATTCTTTCTTGAAATCAACTTTACCTGTTCTGTCTTTTACAGTGACGGATATGAGGGTTCTGCGGATTATATATTAAAATGTGACGGTACGGGACAAGCAGGATTTCTCCGGAAAATAATTGCAGAAGGGATGGCCCGCTACAAACGGCGTCAGAAGAAATACATAATGAAAGGAAATTCGATCTCAGGGTATGGAATCTATGCGAACCAAAAAATAACTAAAAAGGAGATCATTTTTAAACTGGAAGAAGCCGCTCAACACATCGTCACCCGCAAACATGTGGAGAAAAACTGGAGTGAAAAGGAAAAGGAAACCTTTAGAAAATACGCTTATCCACTCAGTGAAGAGCTGTATATACTATGGGATGACAATCCGGCCAATTGGGCTCCCCAAAACCATAGCTG
>JBDUDG010000257.1:0-5034 GCA_040003045.1 Saprospiraceae bacterium
AACGCCCGAATGGCATCATCATCGGCGCAAACATTGGAAAAAACAAAGACACCCCAAATGAAAATGCAGCAGATGATTATTTAAAATGTTTTACCATCCTTTATAGCCACGTAGATTATTTCACAGTAAATGTTTCTTCTCCAAATACCCCAGGGTTGCGATCATTACAAGAAAAAGAACCGCTTACCAAACTCCTGCTCACTCTTCAACATGAAAACAAACTCAACAAACCGATCTTTTTAAAAATAGCTCCCGATCTCACACATACACAGCTTGATGAGATCATCGAGATCATCCTGAACACAAATCTAACCGGGGTGATTGCCACAAATACCACCATCACACGCGAAGGATTAGCCGAATCCAAAGAAGAAATTGATCTTATAGGTGCGGGAGGACTCAGTGGGGCTCCTTTACTAGATCTATCAGTATCCGTTGTAAAATATCTCTCTGAAAAAAGCAATCATCAGTTCGCCATCATCGGCGTAGGTGGAATCGAAGATGAAACCTCCGCAAAAAAACATCTCGAAGCAGGAGCTGACCTGATTCAGATTTATACAGGAATGATTTATAGTGGGCCGGGATTGGTGAAGCGGATACTACAACGTGTGAGAGTGTGAGAGTGTGAGAGTGTGAGAGCGGAAGAGCGGAAGAGCGGAAGAGCGGAAGAGAAATAATTTTTGCCTGCAATCAGGAGATTGCTTTCAAAGTTTTCAAATAGAGAAGATTTTTAAGCTCCGTTTGGGGCGGATGGTTGCTGAGCTATAGCACAAGGATGTGTAAGGCAAGTCGAAGCATAAAATCCGCCCATCAGTTCTTTTTCTTGAGGCCTGCGGCCTCAAGAAATAACCTTCCATTCTTCAAAGTTTTGTTCTTGATAAAAGTCCCCAATAGGGGATTTAGGGGCAAAACGGGAACATATGAAATCCGCTCATCAGCACTTTTTTTTGAAGCCTACTGCCTCTTTCCCTTAACGCCTATCGTCCCAAATCTCACATCTCACATCTCATATCAATTATTTTACGCTCTTGCATTCTTACTCTCTTACACTTTCTCCTAATGCATATACTGCATCCCTTCAGCCCATTACATATGAAATCACCTATTTAGGCTCGTTTTCATATTACTCAAAAACGTGATGGCATCCTTTTTGAAAGTCTTTAGGCAAGGAATTACTAAAACTAAGATCAGTTTCAACCCGAAGAAGTATGTCCGTGAAAGAAAGATCCACCACAAAGAAGAATTTTGGAGAGCATGTACAGTTCTATACCGATATGCGTTTCTGGCTCATCCTCCTCATGCTGGCGGCCTTCGTAGGCTACCTGGTCTTCCTAAGTCCGCATTGATTAATACCCGGAGCAAGCTTTAAAATTGTCCTAATGTTTTTCAACAAGAAACTGTGTTAAGAAAGTGTAGTTTTTTCGCTTCCTGCGTAAAAGGTTTAGATATTTTAGAAAAAGCACAACGCAGGATACTATGAATAATCTCCATGCTCATTAGGCAAAGACACAATCAAACCCCGGGATTTTCGGATACGCTAGTGAAGAAAAACAGGGGTGATATTTTGTCGCAAACGTAGTTTGCCAGACAAAATGATGGGGTAAAAAGGAAGAATTTCATCCCTCCGAATAAATAATTTTCAAACTCAAATCCAGCGTTCCTGCACTATGCGTCAATGCACCGGACGAAACGAAATCAACACCCGTCTCAGCATACTCTCTCACATTGTGAAGTGTGATACCTCCGGAAGCTTCTGTTTCAAATTGCTGCCCAATCATCGCAACAGCTTCTTTTAGAATAGGTACATCAAAATTGTCCATCATGATCCGCGTCACACCTCCATGATCAAGTACCTTCTGTACTTCTACAAGATTGCGAACTTCAATAGTGATGCCCATTTTCCTGTTTGTTTTTGAAAAATATTCCTGCACCCGATCGATCGCGGTAGGAATATCCCCACAGGCATCGATGTGATTATCCTTGATCATGATCCAGTCAAAAAGACCGGCCCTGTAATTATTACAACCACCTAACCGCACTGCTTCCTTTTCAAGAAAACGCATGCCCGGAGTAGTCTTTCGCGTATCAAGTACTCTCACAGGCAACCCTTCCACTTCCTGGGCAAATAATGAGGATATCGTAGAAATCGCGCTCATCCGCTGCATAGTATTCAGCACAAGCCGTTCCCCCATGAGCAATGCCCTGGTAGGACAAGTAATATAAAATGCAATATCACCTGGTTTTACATGGCTTCCATCCGGAATGAGCATTTCAAAATCAGCAGCAGATGCGAGCTCAAGGAATATTCTCCTGGCTACCTCAACACCGGATATTACCCCATCATCCTTGACCAGTAGCTTTGCTTTGCTCACCCGAGTAGGCCTGATACAAGCCATCGAAGTATGATCACCTTCACCAACATCTTCAGCCAAACCACGACGGATAAATTCATCCAGCAATGTGTCAAAGTCATTCATCATATCCTGATTATATTACTAATGCGGTGAAAATAAGGAATAAAGCAATTACCACGCGGTTGGTGAGCTGCGGTTGGTGAGCTGCGGTTGGTGAGCTGTAGCACGAGGTTGAGAAATAACATGTCGAACCATAGCACGAGGTTGAGAAATAGCATGTCGCACCATAGCACGAGGCTGAGTAATAGCATGTCGAACCATAGCACGAGGTTGATTAATAGCATGTCGAACCATAGCACGAGGTTGTGCAAAAGAAAGTTGAACCATAGCACGAGGAAATGCAAAGTACGTCGAACCATCCCTGTGAAGGGGCAGAAGAATACCTGGGAACCAGACACCAAGGATTAAAAACGGAAATTTTTAAAATATAATACCGAGCTTCAATATAAGATTATTGACTACCGCTCTCGAATCATCTTTCTGCTTCAGGTAATTATCATTCGGGTCATTCGGATCTTCGTTTGGGTTTGCAATCGCGCGATTACCATTATCTCTGGTGAAATCCAGTAAGCCATTTTGAAAATAAATACCTCCAACAAGCGCGTTATTCTCACTGATCGAGTACTCGATGCCCGCTCCAAAACCCCAGAATACATTGACCACTGAAAGGTCTTTATAAATATTTTCATGGTCATATTTCTTTACATCGGTCTCTATCGTCCCTCGGCCTCTCGTCAAAAAATCAAAATTAAAAACAGGCGCTTCTACAAAATACCGGACATAGCCCATTTCCTTGGATCTTATTTTTAACCCCAATGGAATTTCAACGTACTGAAGACTATAACGAATCCTTGTACCATCAGGTAAGGGTTTGTCTCCCGTTTGGAGTGCTGCCGGATCACTGAGATCTGATTTTGGGAGATAATTACCACCGATTTCATATTGAAACTCACCTCCTGCATGAAAAGCCAGGTTGATTCCGGTTGTGAATGAATAATTGTCCTTAAAATAAATATCCACCGTAGATCCCAGTTTTGCCCCAAAACTGCCGCCATTCTTTACAATCAGGTTGTCGTTGTTACCTATCCATGAGATCATCGGACTGGTCTGAAAGCCAATACGAAGTGCTCTGTCCTGTCCTGACATCACCTGTGCGGCGCAAAACAACACAAGGCCTGTACACAATATCTTTACAACTGTTCGTTTCATAGTTTCTTATTTGTCCGGGGCTATCAATATAAATGCAACAACTACGATGAAGTTCATTATCACACTGAAATGGTCTTTCTTGTCTGTCCTGATCTTCCTGCTGGCCATTTCCTGCCATTCGGATAAGGCTACAAATATACCGGATGTGTCGGATATCCATGTTGACCTCAATGTGACGCGTTTTGATCAGCTTTTATTGGGCGATACCACCATGGATGCTGTCCGGCTCCAAAAGCTGATGGATCAGTATCCTGCCTTTTCAAGGATCTTTTTCAACCAGATCATGCCCACTGAAGGTGATATAAGAATCAATACCGATCAGGAAACCCGTTTGCAAAACATCCTTACCTGGATGCGTCAGCCCTCCACCAGGTGGCTATATGATACTGTTCAGCAAATCCTTCCAAAGCTTGACAAAGTCGAAAAGGATCTTCAGTCTGCATTTACTTATGCCAAATATTATTTCCCTGATAAAAAGACTCCGCGGGTTTTTACGACAATATCTGATTTTGGGTATTTCCCTTTTATCTATGCTGAAGACAGTTTATCAGATGGACTTGGGATCAGCCTTGAAATGTTTCTAGGGGAGAAGTTTCCATATCTCAAATACACGGGTCTGAACAATGCTTTCTCTGATTACCTGACGAGATCTTATAATAAGGATCATATTGTCAAACGAACACTTGAGGTTTGGGTCGATGATCTGGTAGGCCAGCCTGAAGGTGAAAAGCTCCTGGATATCATCATCAATAATGGAAAAAAACTTTTTATTTTAAAATCTCTTCTTCCAGAAGTAAATGATACGGTGATCATGGATTATTCACTGACCAAACTGGAATGGGCGAGGGATAATGAACGAAATATCTGGCAACAACTCTCCGCCCAGGACATGCTATATGAAACATCGATGCGCAAGATTCAAAAGCTCGTTGGTCCTAGTCCCTCTTCTCCAGGGATGCCCCCGCAATCTCCTGGCAATACAGGTTCCTGGATTGGATGGCAGATCGTAAAAGCTTATATGGCGAAACATCCCGAGACTACACTTCCGCAATTGATCGCGATGAAGGATGCGCAGAAGATCCTAGAGGAATCCGGGTATAAGCCACCGAGATAAGATTTTAGATTTACGATTTACGATTTTGGGGATCCGTTTTGGATTTTATATCGCAGTCAGTAATAGGTACCAAGTAAATCTTAAATCGTACTTCGTAAATCGTAAATCGTGTTTGCGATATCATAATTGTCAAAATTCCTTAAATTGACCAGATAAAATCCACTTTTATGTCCAGAGCCATACCTCTCGTCGACCTGAAAAAATTTACTTCCGGTACTCCTGAAGAAAAAAAAGCTTTTGTCAATGACCTTGGTCATGCCTTCCAGGAATTTGGTTTTGTGGGGGTGATCAACCATG
>JBDUDG010000032.1:0-16997 GCA_040003045.1 Saprospiraceae bacterium
AAAAAAGTGCCGAAGGGGGGACTCGAACCCCCATGTCCTTACGAACACACGCCCCTGAAACGTGCGTGTCTACCAATTCCACCACTTCGGCGAAAGAGTGTGCGTTTGAGTGTAGGTGTGAGTGTGTATTTCTTCACACCCCACACTCACACTCTCACCCACACTCTCCAGTACCAGAGGCGGGAGTCGAACCCGCACATCCTTGCGAACGCTGGATTTTGAATCCAGTGCGTCTACCAATTCCGCCACTCTGGCAATTTTTAGAATCCTTTCCCTTGTGAAGGGTCACAAAAATAATCCAATTTTTGAAACAGCCTCGGGAAGAGGCGAAAGCCAAATATCTGCCCTTATTCCCTATCCTCAAGGATAAAGCCGGGGCAGGTAGAAATTATGACTTTTTGGAAAAACAGGAATCTATATACGGTCAGTCCTGGAGACTGCTGGACTGAAGTACGAGGATGAGTTGAGAAGGTCGAAGTACATGGTTGCCAAATTAATATCAATTGCTCTTGCGAAAGATTCTTCTGAAAAATCGCTTTTCAAACTTCCAGAAGAAATTAAATTGCCCAAAAATAAAACCATACAAGAGGAGCAACACATTGTATATAGGCAGTATGAACAAAATGTATAGTGCAGTGAATAAAGTTGGATGACTCGTGCTGAACAGGGATTCTTTTACAACGGGCTTAAGCAACATCACAGTGGTGCCTGTGCAAATAAATACGATCAAAATCAGGATGACCTGCAGAACAGATTTCACCTGCCATCGGTTCTGTAACTTTTCTATCCAGGAGGGAGTTGCCATGCACACAAAGTATTTTAATTAATCCAGTCTGCTATGAAGAGATTGGTATCATGCGTTCCCTTGTTGTTGCGGTTGGATGAAAAAGCCAGCTTCTTGCCATCAGGACTAAACATCGGAAATGCAGCAAACGTCTTATCATAAGTCACTTGCTCCAAATTATTTCCATCAAGTCCAATAGTATAAAGATTGAATTGAAATCCTTTTGTGCCTGCATGATTGGAAGAGAATATGATCCTGTCACCAGAAGGAAGAAAATAAGGGGCCCAATTCGCTTTGCCAAGATGTGTCACTTGATGCATATCAGAACCATCGGCATTGCAAACAAACAGTTCCATTTGTACAGGCTGGACCAGATTTTGCGCAAGTAATTCTTTATATGCAGCAACATCTTCAGGAGAGGTAGGGCGGGATGCGCGAAACACAAGTTTGCTGCCATCCGGTGAGAAAAATGCGCCGCCATCATATCCCAGCTCATGCGTGATTTGTTTTACATGATTGCCATCAAGATCCATAGTATACAATTCAGGATCGCCGCTGCGAATACTTGTGAATACAATTTTATCCCCCTTTGGCGATACCGTTGCTTCGGCATCATAGCCTGGTGAATTGGTCAGTTTCTTTTTAATATTTCCTTTCAAATCAGCGATATAAATATCAAAAGACGGATACACCGGCCATACATATTTTCCACCGACTACACGTTCAGGAGCAGGAGGACATGCTGTATCAGCTTCATGTGTACTGGCATATAAAATAGTGGTATCCCCGGGCATGAAATAAGAACAGGTAGTACGTCCTTTACCAGTAGAGATCAATTGTGGGGCCTTACTCGTATCTAATGTTTGTGTAATATCAATCATGAATATCTGATCGCACGATGTATGCCATGCAGCTCTTGTAGCCTGAAATGTGAGTTTTTTACTATCGAAACTCCAATAAGCTTCGGCATTGTCACCACCAAAAGTGAGCTGTCGCATATTCACAAGATGTTTTTCCTGGTCGTAATGAATTGTATCTATGGTAGTGCTTTGAGCTGTATCCGAAGATAGACTTTCAGATTTCTGCTTGCATGCCATTGCAAAAAAAATGCTGAGGAAGACAAAAAAACTAGATTGGTTCATCCGTTGTACTTTAGACCCGCAAATATAGGCCGCATAAAGCCGTGACTTCATACCTCTATACATGGAATTAATAACTAATTACCGCTCTTTTCGATACTGTGTACTTATAGCCGGAATCACTTTCATGCTGTCCTGTAGCACAGCGAAATGGACCAGCACGGCTCCTGACGATCAGCAGATGTTAGCCGATATTTCATTTCTTGCTTCGAATAAGCTGAAAGGAAGAACTTTTGGTTCAGAAGGAGAAATTTCGGCGGGCGATTATATCTCTCGGCGATTCACACAACTTGGATTAAAACCTAAAGGTGAAAATGGAACCTGGTTTCAATCTCTCACCGTAAATAATCCGAATCCGCATACTGTTGAATTTGGAAAAAATGCTGTACCCGGTGGTATGAGCGGAAGAAACGTGATTGCATATATCGATAATAATGAGCCATGGACCATTATACTGGGGGCACATTATGATCATCTGGGTATGGGCACCTTTGGTTCACTTGGTAATGGCAAACCTGCAATTCATAACGGTGCAGATGATAATGCAAGCGGAGTGGGGATGTTGCTTGAATTAGCGGATCGCTTAAGAGATCAGAAGGGATTTAATTATTTATTCATTGCATTTACAGGCGAGGAAAATGGATTGTGGGGTTCAAATTATTTTACACAGCATCCCACTATAGATCTTGGGACCGTGACAGCCATGTTGAATTTTGATATGGTAGGTCGTCTTAATGCAGAAAATAAACTGGCGGTGAATGGGGTAGGTACATCTCCTGCATGGCCTGATATAGTCAAGGCTGCAAATCGTTTTGGTCTTGATGTTACATCAAGTGAATCGGGAATTGGTCCCTCAGATCATTCTTCATTTTATGTGATGGATCTGCCGGTGCTGCATTTTTTTACAGGTTCGCATGAAGATTATCACAAGCCAACGGATGATGTGAAAAAAATAAATTCTGCAGGCATGGTGAAAATTGCCAACATGGTGATGGAACTTATTGGTGATATGAACACCAAGAAAAAAATGGAATTCACCAAAACAAAAGATGCGGATCCATCTTCTACTCCAAAGCTGGAAGTGACACTGGGTGTGTTACCGGATTATTTGTATGATGGTAAAGGATTGCGTTTAGATGGTGTCCGTGAAGGGAAGCCTGCAGAAACTGCCGGTCTGAAAAAAGGGGATATCATCACGATGATGGATGGGAAGAGCATAAAAGATATTTATGAATATATGGCTGTGCTTGGTACCTTTCATAAAGGAGATAAAACAAAGGTGATTGCCATGCGAAATGGCAAAGAGATGAACTTCGAAATTGCTTTTTAAAAAATTGGAAGCAAATAGTTCGTTCAGAGGGAGTAAATCTCATTTTTTTTCATAGTTTGGAAAACTAATCGTTTTTGACTTGAAGACAATTCTATTTATCTGCTGCTTCCTCCCGGTTTATGCATTAATGCGATCGATATCACACGGTTTATTCCGGGATCATATTGGGTGGTTGTAAAACCCGAAAAGGGATTTGCTGTCCGCAATTTCATTAAATTGTAATTTCAAATTAAATAGAAACATAAACTTGAGGTATGAGGAAATTCACTACGCTGCTTTGTGCAATGTTGTTTACGATAGCTCTGTATTCTCAGAACGCAGACAGACTGGATAGTTTGCAATATTGGATATGGGGTCCTGATCATCCGCAATGGATGCAGCATCGAAGAGAATATTATGAATATGATGTAAGCGGAAATTTGACACGCACTCTTGCCCAACAACCGCGTCAAAATGAATGGTTGGACTGGGAGCTCACCGAAAATTATTATGATGAAAATAATAATCTGACTTATAGCTTAAGTCAATTGTGGAATTTGTCAGAATGGGAAAACGAAACACAGGTCAATAATTCTTTTGATCAGAATAATAATCTCATCAGTCAAAGCACACAGGATTGGGATCAAAACATGTGGCTAAATCATGAGAAGTATGAATACACCTATGATGATCAAAATCATATTCTGTCAAAAATAGTAAGTATCGGCGTCGGACAGGATTGGCAATATTCCTACCAACAAATATTTAATTATGATGACCAAGGAAATGTAGAACATAAGCTTACTCAATATTGGAATTTGGGTTGGGAAGACAATTGGAGGGCCGCATTTACTTATAATGGAGCCAATCAGGTTCTTCAGGAGACTGGACAGGCCTGGAGCTTTGGCGATTGGCGGAATGACTACAGGGATAGCTATGAATATGATGAAAATGAAAGGGTCACCACGTTTACACAGCAACATTCAGGTGGTGGTTCATTCTGGGAAAATCATCACCGCACACTATACTCATATGGGGGCTCTGATCATCCCGTTCTGGTGCTTGATCAATATAATCTAAAAGACTTCTGGTTTGACGAAAGTCGAATCTATAATACGTATGACGGGCATCAGAACCTTGTGTCAGCGACATTGCAGGATAAGAATGGCCCCTGGGAGAATATTGATTCGACACATTATTATTATACAATTGTGACCGATCTAAAAGATCACGAACAAACTAAGTCAGTGATTTCTGTTTTTCCAAACCCGGCCTCTTCGATTATTCACATCATTAATTCAGAGGACGGGAATCAGAATTTAGACGGATTTGAGAACGTGTGTTTGGATTTAAGAATTTATACTGAAAATGGGACTCAAGTATTTTCTATTCCAAATTTCAAGCAAGGAAAACCAATAGACATTGGTTTCTTAGCATCAGGTTTGTACCGGATTTCTGTTCGCGATGGTAAGAGTCTCTTCACAAAGAGCTTTGCAAAATTGTAAGATTTTTCAATGGGATTCATGTATTCGTTTTGTAAGTGACGTTGAGGTTTGATTTTTATTCCTTACATTTGCATCCCGCTCAAACGAAGGGCCGGAAAGAAACATCGCGGGGTGGAGCAGTTGGTAGCTCGTCGGGCTCATAACCCGAAGGTCGTAGGTTCAAGTCCTGCCCCCGCTACTATAAATCAGTAAACCATGTAGTAATCAATGTATTACACATGGTTTTTTTTATTTATGTAAATTTTTAGAGGATTTTTTAATTCAGATGCTAAGCAATTTCTTAAAGTTTCGAAAGTTTAGAGAATTCCTCAAATCAAGTTCATACATATTCCAGTACAATTAAAGCGCATTGAGAAGGATTAGAACCTCTTTCCTTCTACTTCTTGACACGGGCAAAAAAATCTGATTGCCAAGGAAAATTTCATGAGTGGATTTATTAAGGATTCTGATTTCAGACTTTCTTACCAGATAGGATTTATGAATGCGCAAAAAGGGTCCATGTTTCAGACTTTCAGCGATAATTTTTAATGTCTTGGAACACAACACTTTTTTTCCTTCACCGTAATAGATCATTGTGTAATTGTTCTGGGCTTCACAATACAGGATATCGTCAAATGAAACAGTCATCACCTCGTACTTTGTATTAATAACCAACTTAGAAACAGGAAGCTTTACTTTTAGGTAAACAATCTTAACCTGCTTTTCTTGCCTCAACGCTGAGACATGGAATTTAGGTGGATGGTTCAGATCAAAAATTGCTGCTGTGTTCATGATTAATACTTATTGGCTTATAGGCTGATGGGCCTAATCAATTAATTTTTGGTATTCGTACACCTATTTATCTGAGATCGATTAAGAGACTTTCTTTTTTCGCACTCAAATCACAGAGAAAAATTGCACAGAGCACACTGAATTTAATCTCACAACTAAACATTGTTGTTGTATCAAGAGGTCAAATAAGACGGATCATATTACCGACTTACATAAGGATGCAATCTAATTCTGATCACCATTTACCTTACTTAACACTCACTAAGGAAAGAATCCTGTTGCCTAGGATAACTCCACCCTCATCTACCCTCCACCAGACTTCGATTGGTTGACCGCTGGTAATGGTTGCCATTGTTTGTAATGAAACAACAGATGTATTAACATCAACGGTTCTGCTTGAATTTCCGATGAGGATTCCATTTTGATAAATGCTGTATGTGACCAGCGTATTATTGATCGGATTTGGCGCGGCACCGGGTCCGTAAATATTTCCATCAATGTCATCGAATCCAGCGATTGCACCTGCATTCGTACCAACATCACCTGTAATTGTCGAAGCTCCTGTATTCGCAATAGCACCTGCTCCTGTAAATATGACAAAGGTTGATAGGACACCCAGATTAATATAAGAATTGCCAGAAGGGCGCGTCAGTATTCCAGGACCCATGGAAATGGCACCAACTTTGGAAAACATTCTCCCTTCAAGATTTGAACTTGCAGCCATGGATATAGCTCCCGCATTTGTTATCATCGTTCCCTTCATAATTGTGGTCGCAGCCATAGCCATTGCAACTTGTCCTACCCAGAAAATATTCCTTGATCTTGCGCCATTTGCCAAGACAACAGTTGTCAATGCGCCGGTAGTGAATGCACCAACCATCCTGATAATGAAAACTGAATTCGTATCTCCTCCTCCATCTAATGTAAGAGTCGCCGAAAGGGATACAGCGGCAGGCAGATCGTATACACCTGGTGGTAAAGTTTCACCATTGCCGAATATCGGACCATGCGTCGTGTTTGTTGCCGGTATAGCCATGAGTTGAGTATAGGCGGTTTCAAGGTCGATGATACCTTGTGCTGTGCTGACGGGGGCACTTGCACTTAAACCGTATTGTCCGCTAAACAGGACAAGATAACTGCCAGTTGGTGGCGATAAAGTCATTCCGGGAATGTATTCATCAATAGTGGACAGAGTAATAATGTCGCCTGTTGCAGTCACAGATCTTACGATCGTGTCCGAGGAAGGGGAACTTCCACTTTTCAACCCACTCCATACTGGTAATGAAGGCGTTCCTGTATTCAGCTGCACATCGCTTTCAGTCTGATTATAAATCTGCAATCCTGTAGCAGGTCTAATCATTAAGTCCCGTTGCGAAGTAGTGAATCTTGGCAATAAAAATCCCTTGCTGGTTGAAAATAAATCTAAAACAGCCGAGGAATCAGGCGTTACTGTGCCAATCCCTACCTGTGCATTTGTGATTATGGAGAGCAACACTATGACAGCCATTAAAATATAGGTTATTATTTTTTTCATAATAAATCGGGTAAGAAGTTAAAATTATATCCAGTTCTGTGTTTGATTGAAGTATCTCTGCAAGGTTGAGACATTTGGAATGGAAGAGGTTGACAATGGTTACCTCTGGGATTGATTGATATCATCTAACCATTTAAGTGTATTGGAACATTGGACGCTATGAAGCGCCGATTGAAATATATTTCAACTATGATTGCGGACGTATAGCTTTCAGCGATGACAATGGAATTTTATGGAAAATCGCAGGCTATAATTGATAACGAGCAGTAACAAAATGAAAAGAGTTTTAGATACTGTGTTGTACCACAATTTTCTTGATAATAATTCTTTCACTTATTTGCAGCTGAACAAAATAGATCCCATTGAGAAATTGTGACGTTTCAAAATCAACATCACTTCCACTAACCACCTTCCCTTGTACTGGCCTTCCAAGCTGATCAAAAATGATAATAAACCCAGTTAGGGCATCAATTCCATTAATATGAATATGGAGTGATACATCTGCTGGCACCGGATACAAACTCACCTCAATATCTGGTGCTGTCCAATCTTTTGTGGCTGTTTGCACCTCACAATTAAATGTTGAAGCAATCGCAATCGAATCAATATCTGCACCAAGATCTTTGCCGTCAGTACCCAGATTCTTATAAGTGCTTGTAGATGTCAAATGAAGGTCACCTCCCGCATAATTCACAAAACCCACTGCTGCAATATTCACAGGGAAATAATTTCCAGCGGGATAATTTGTGGCAGAACCACCAATGTCTACATTTTTTACCACTTCCCAATTTGGATTGAAATACATCGCTAATGTTGTATTTGCATACGCAGTTCCGCTTCCAATAAAACCATAATTGGCATGAGTGACAATATTATTAGAAAATACAAAAAAATCTGTCTTTGGATTGCCATCTGAAACCAAATAGGCATTTGTACAAAATCCTGTATTGTGATCAATTATGACATCAGTAGGTCCATTGAGTACCTGGAACAGTCGACCGTCACCGCCCATACCGAGATTGGTTACATGCCATACATTGTTTTGAATCAGAAGACGTGATGTACGTTGACTCACATTAGGTGAATCAAACCCTGAAATATTAATGCCCTGAGCAATGTTGTCAAATATGTTGAATCGAATGGTGATATCCTCATCTACAGACCAGGGTGCAGTGTTATTTTGATTGCGGGGTGTAATTAATAAAGCAAAACCGGATTGAGCATTGGGCCAGTTATTCTCAAAATGATTTCCTTCGACTAATACACGTTGTGCATTTTTGAATTCAAGCAGGTTTTTTATATCCCATGCTTCATTCATCCACCTAAGAGGTTTGAAGAAATAATTATAACGGATTTCGATATCAGAAGGCACTGCATTTGGAATACTTGGATCGGATCCACCAAAGATGACATTCTCTCCGGCACCTTCAAGATAGTTATTGACGATTTTGAGTGGTCCTGTTGAACTCCAGCATGCTAATGCCTGGCTGTCAGCACCATCTTCTTTGCAATCGGAGATATAAGAATCAATAACTGAAATAAATGATCCATTCATCCCAATCCCACGACGACTCCCCGACGATGGATCGCCATGAATATAACAACGATCAAATACAATATTGTTGGGCAACTTGTCTGCAGCCGTCTCCCCATTGCCGATATAGATGATGTTATAGACAAAGTTGTTAGCGACAGGTCTGAATTCAATTCCAACAAAACGAAAGTGATGCGCATTGGAAGCCGTATTGATCGTTCCACCATTGCCTGCTGTAACCACCAGTTTAGGCATATTAGCAGCATCACCAGGACTGACTCTTGTACATGGCCCAGGCAAACTTGAATATGCAGATGATATAATATAGATCCAACCCGTTTCTGAAAGTTTAGCGGGAAGTGTAAATGGACCTGTGTACGTTGTCCCTGCTTGCAGTTGGATAATGTCACCTGCTTGTGAGGAATTAAGTGCAGACTGAAAAGCTGCACTATTCGCTGCAATCAAATAGTGTCCACCTGTCGGAAGATCAAAAGGAGTTTGAATAAAAATCTGTGGTAATCCTGGATAAGTGGCTGAATAAATAGTAAGGGGAGTTACAATTGTCATAAATAACAAAACAAAAAACAGTGCAATGAATTTTGATCTTGAGGAAATTGACAATATTGTAATCCTTGAAAGCATATAGTTTATTTCTTAAAATAAAAGATACCGAATATTACCAATGCGATGCCCAGGAATGCCCCTCCGCGAAGCTTAGCATGACCCGCCCTTTTGATTTTACCACTTTGGGGGCAAGCCCCAACGTTACCCAGATTTTGATCTTTAATATAGTACTTACAAGGCTTACCCTTGCGAGCGTTCTGCCTGCAAGGCTTGCCTTTGCAATCTTCTCATTAAGAATTTGAATTTTAAATCTGATTTTCCTGGCTCATCCGCTCATCACTTGATGCAACCCATCCCATAATCTGTTCTTCCATTTCATCCTGGGAACTAAATCGCGATAGATCATAACACCCAATAGGAAATATAGCCGTTCGAACAGCGCACTTGTTGCAATGTGAACATGGCTTTTCTGGTGAATTAATCCCTTGCTTAAAAAGTTTTAAAAGGTTTACGTTTGCCAGAAGCGGCCGGGCCATGGAAATCAGATCAGCTTTGCCTTCGGATAATGTAGATTCAATCAGATCTTTTTCCTGGAATCCACCATTAGCAATTACCGGAAGGCCTGTTTCATCTTTAAATCGTTTTGCATCATCTGCAGAAATTCCGGGAATATATTTCCATCCGATGTTGGCAATAGGGCTTAGAATGAATTCTGGGATCGCATTAAAGGCAAATGCTCTCATCCAGGATTTCAAGGTAAGGTGGCGGCTGGCATTAGTAAACATTTTCACTTCATGTACCGGAAATTTTCCGGGGTTTTCTTTTGGACTTGGGAATCCATAGCCATTCACGATATGAAGATATTCTACGCCAAGTGCTTGCATTTTTTTTCCATAATACAAGGTCTCCTCGATCGTATTTCCAAAATACCAATGTTTTAATGGAAACCGAATAGGCAGACGGATGTTTATTGGTAAATAATTATAATCACCCGCTGAAAGACGAATGCCTATCGGAAAATCGTCACCAACTTTTTTTCGGGTAGCCTTGATAATTTCTTCCAGAAATCTGAACCGGTTATCAATCGAGCCGCCATATTGATCTTTTCGATTATTGATACCAGGATTTAGAAACTGATGAATGAGATATCCTTTTGAAGCAGTAATCTCTACACCATCAGCACCAGTATCTCGTACTCTTCTGCCGGCTTCAGCAAATTTCTCAATCGCGATTTCAATTTCTTCGATTGTCATCGCCTTATGTCGGTTCTGATAACCATAGAAGAAATCAATAAGATTAGAAGATGATTTTGCATCTTCAGGTTGCTTAAACAAACTAATCTGGCTGGCAGCCCCTGAATCCCCAATCTGAATGATGTAACGACAGTCATATTGATGAACGACCTTGATAGCTTCACTCAAAGGTTTAATGAAAATATCGTTAGAGAGCTTTGGATATTCCATTGGTGACGCGCGCTTTGCATCCACTGCTATCGTGGCAGTAATAATACCTGCCACATCATTTTCGGCAAATCGTTTTTCAAAGTTCTTAAAGGCCGAAGTTACGGTGCCATCGTAAAAGGAAGTTCTGCCACCAATCGAGGATCTAAGGATACGATTCTTGAAATGGAGATTTTTTATTTGGAAAGGTTCGAAGATCATTTGATTTACGATTTATGATTTAGATTTACGATGGTTGCTGAGCCGAAGCCCAAGGTTGAGTAAAGTAGGTCGAAGCATTGGATTTACGATTCATGATTCAAGATTTAAATTTACGATGATTGCTGAGCTGTAGCCCAAGGTTGAGTAAAGTAAGTCAAAGCATTGGATTTACGATTTACGATTGATTATCGATATTTATTTTACAGACAGTACGCCCTGATGTTTTTCCCCTACAGATCAAGTAGAGTTTTTACTTTTGTTACCGACATTATTACCCGATGAGGCAATTTTTATTTTTACTTTGTTCCTAAACTCTTAGAATCTCACGATCTCACGCCCTCACCCTTTCACACACCCTCTCACATTACATTTTCATCAGCCACTTTAGCCACGAAAGCTTGTTTTTTGAATAGGGCGGATATTTCAAATTGGGCTCAAACCAAAATGGCTTGTCGATGATGCCTTTATGATGAGAGAATGTATCAAAACCATTTTTGCCGTGATACGAACCTATACCACTATCTCCGACACCTCCAAAAGGCAAATGATGATTGGAAATCTGCATCATGGTATCGTTTACAGCTCCACCGCCAAATGAAATTTCATTAAGTAATTTGTCCCTTGTTCCATTATCATCTGTGAAAATATAACATGATAATGGTTTTGGCTTTGCATTAATTTCAGCGATCGCCGTATCGAGATCCGAATAGGATACGACAGGTAAAATGGGTCCAAAGATCTCCTCAGCCATTATGGGGTCATCAAAATTTACGCCTGTAAGTATTGTTGGAGAAATGTATCGATCCTGCAAGTCAGAAACACCCCCAAAATATATTTTATCCTTGTCAATAAGGGCTGTCAGCCGATGAAAATTCCGTTCGTTAATTATTTGAACATAATTTTCATTTTTGACAGAATAATCAAATTTTAAAATAAAATCTTTTAGCAGTAGAAGGAAATCGTTCTGCACAGACTCGTCAATGAAAATATAATCCGGCGCTATGCACGTTTGTCCTGCATTTAAAAATTTAGCCCAAACGATTCGCTTTGCCGAATCTTTCAGGTTGCTTGTTTTTGTGATGATGGCAGGACTTTTTCCACCCAGCTCAAGAGTGACTGGCGTAAGATTTTTTGCAGCAGCCTGATAGACAAGTTTTCCAACTGAAGTGCTGCCAGTAAAAAAAATTTTATCAAATTTTTGATTCAGCAATGCAGTTGTTTCCTTTACGCCACCTTCGACTACCAATAAATAATTGGGATCAAAATTATCATTGATCAACTTAGCCATCGCGGCACTCGTTGAAGCTGGTATTTCACTTGGTTTAACTACAACTGTATTACCGGCAGACATTGCATTAATCAAAGGTACCAGGGACAACAAATACGGATAATTCCATGCTCCGATCACCAGGCAAACACCTAATGGTTCGGCAATAACATAGCTTCTCCCCGGAAGATTGATGAGGTTGGTTTTAACTTTTTTACGTTTGGACCAGGCAGGAATTTTTCTTATAGCTTCGTCTATTTCATGGTACACAAAGCTCAGCTCTGTGGCATAGGTGTCAAATTCGGATTTTTTAAAATCATCATAAATGGCCTTGTAAAGAAGGGATTCTCCTTCCCGGAGAATCGATTTTAGTTTTTTTAGTTGCCCGATTCTAAAATCGATTTTTTTGGTTTGGCTGGAGAGAAAAAAATCTTTTTGTTTCAATATGATTTCGTCATTAATCAATGTGGTTATTTTTAGCGAGAACTGTGGAAATATAATTTATACAAATAGGATAGACAATGATAAACGAGTCGATAGTAAAGGAACTTAAATGTAGAATAAATGCTATGAAGTTTCATGTGTTTCGAATTCCCTCCAAATCCATAGTTTAGCAAAGCTTGCTTTTGAATAACCAATTAATGATACGGATCAACATCGATGCTTATTCGTACAGTAGATAAAGACTTTCTTTTCACAATTCCGTTCTGAAAAGTTTTCAACGCATTTTTTACTTCGGCAAGTAATCTGGCATCTCTTTCGATTTTGATAAAAACCATGTGGATATATTGGTTTCGGACACGCGCCACGGTGGGTACTGATGGGCCAAGGATACGATTTCCGAGTGAAGGTTTAAGTTCAGTGACGAGAAGATCCGCTGCATCTCTGCTGATATCCGCCTGCCTGTGTCTGACCGCAATCGCTATTTGTCTCACAAACGGCGGATACCGGAATATTTCGCGTTCTTTTATTTCTCTTTTATAGAAAGATGTGTAATCACTATGAACGACATCAAGAAATACAGGGTGCTCAGGCTGAAAAGTCTGGATCATCACATTCCCTCTCTGATCTTTTCTGCCGGCCCTTCCGCTGACTTGTACAAGAGTCTGAAAAGTTCTTTCCGCAGCCCGGAAGTCAGGATAATGCAGCGCCTGATCCGCATAGATCACACCGACCAAACCTACATGATCAAAGTCAAGTCCTTTCGTGACCATTTGTGTTCCAACGAGAATATCAATTTTACCTCGTTCAAAATCATATATCAAATTTTCAAGACTATTTTTTCCTCTGGTCGTATCAAGATCCATTCTGCGAATTGTGGCATCCGGAAAAATAACAGCTAGTTCATCTTCAATTTTCTCCGTACCATACCCTTCCAACATCAATCGTGGTGAACCGCAAGCAGGGCATAAGGAAATCATTTCTTTTACTGATCCACACACATGGCAAACCAATTTATTTCGCCCTTTGTGATAGGTCAGCGAAATATCACACTGATTGCATTCTGCTATCCATTCGCAAACATTACATTTCAATACAGGTGAATACCCTCTTCTGTTTTTAAAAATGATCACCTGCTGTTTAGCCGCAATTGTACTTTTAATCGATTCAATCAGACTGTGGCTGTAAGGTGATCCCTCTGCTGATTTATCTTTTCGTTTATCAATCATGGTGACTTCCGGCAATTCCATTCCCATAAATCTTTCGCCTAAAAAGACCTTACCGTATTTTCCGGATTCACTATGGAAATAGGACTCCAATGACGGTGTAGCGGACCCAAGAATAACTTTTGCACCAAGTTGCCTGCCTAAAAATATGGCGGCATCTCTGGCATGATACCTGGGATTAGGATCCTGTTGTTTGTAACTTGTATCATGTTCTTCATCAACAATGATGAGCTTAAGATTTTGAAATGGAAGAAAAATACTTGATCTCACCCCGGCCACAATTGGAATCCCTTCTTTAACCTGATTCCACAAATCGACTCGCTCGTGTTCGCTGAGCCGGGAATGTGATATAGTGATTTGATTTCCAAATTTTTTAATCAGACGATTCATGATCTGAACACTCAGACCTATTTCAGGAACGAGATAAAGTACCTGGCCTCCTTCCTTAATAATCTCCTCAATTAATTGAGTGTAGATTATTGTTTTACCTGAACCGGTGATGCCATGAAGCAGGACCACTTCTTTTTCTTTCCATTGATGTTTGATGCTTTCGAAGACCTGATTTTGCGCCGTTGATAAAGAAGTCTCTTCCGGAAAAATTTCATTTTTAAAACGGTCCATGCGGTTTATTTCTCGAGTCACCTCTTTAAAAATTCCCTTTTTGACCAATGATTTCACCACAACTTTTTCAACTTCAGCTTTATTCAGAACGTCTTTAATTTCCAAAGCATTTTTCAATTCACCTGCCATGGACAGGTAAGCGAGTAAAAATTTTAATTCGTTTTCTTTCGCGGAGACGAGATCAAGTGCTCTATGCAGGCCTTCTTCTGTTGAAAAATTTTCTGAAAGCTGAATCAGCTTAATTTTTTTTGGAATATATTTTAATGCAAGTTGCTCGATGACTACAATAAAACCCATTTTGTACAGCGTGACGATGTGCGGATAGAGGACTTTCAAACCGCTTTCTTTTGCCAGTTCATCGAGTGAAATGGATGGTCTCGCCTGGATGATCTTAACCAGGTCGTACAATAGATTGTCTAATTGTAAAACTTCATCTTCCGGTATAGGTAGTGGGCTGATGACGGTTTCACTTGATAATAAAGTTGCACCGGGAAGTGCAGCTTTCATGACTTCACCAGGTGTACAGCAATAATATACAGCCATCCAATCCCAGAATTTATACTGCCAGGGTGCGATCAATGGCACTTCATCCAATACGCTGATGATCTCCTTGGTTCTGTGTGCAGGTGGAGAGGAGGATACATTGACGACCAGCCCGGCATATCTTTTTCGGCTTCCAAACTGAACTTCTACCCTTACGCCAAAAGAAACTTTGGAAGCTATTCCAGGTGGGATTTTATAGGTATATGTGCCATCCAGAGCCAGTGGCAGCAGTATTTCAGCGTATTTTTCTTCTGAAGAAGTCATTTTGGCGAAGGTCTGACTATATATTCTTACAGGCGAATATAGCTTTCATCGTGTCAATCTCTCAAGTACAATTATTTTAGCGCCGTAAAGCATTAACATTCCACCATGGCAAATCTTTCCGAGCAGGAGATATTCAGAAGGCAAAACCTTCAAAAAATAGTTGAACTTGGCATCAATCCTTATCCGCCAGAGCTATTTCCTGTCAATACCCATTCGGCTACTATTAAGCAGGAATTTCAATCCGAGCAGAAAAATTTCCAGGATGTGGTGATTGCAGGTCGTCTGATGTCAAATCGCGTCATGGGTAAGGCTTCCTTCGCAGAAATTCAGGACAGTACAGGACGGATTCAACTTTATATCAGTCGCGACGAGATTTGTCCCGGAGAGAATAAGACGCTGTATGACCAGGTATTTAAACACCTAATGGACTTGGGTGATTTTATCGGGGTGAAGGGATATACATTTCTGACAAAAACCGGAGAGATTACTATTCATGTGAAAGAGCTTACCCTCCTGAGCAAATCATTGAAACCTCTTCCTGTAGTCAAAGTTGATGCGGATGGTGTCGTGCATGATGCATTTACAGACCCTGAGCAGCGTTATCGGCAACGTTATGTCGATATGGTAGTGAATCCATCTGTAAGGAAAGTTTTTGAGCAGCGGTCAAGAATGTACACCAGTATGCGAGAGTACCTGAATGGGTTTGGATATCTTGAAGTTGAAACTCCCGTTCTTCAACCTTTATATGGCGGAGCAGCGGCACGTCCTTTTGTGACACATCACAATACGCTGGATATGAAACTGTATCTGCGCATTGCAAATGAATTGTATTTAAAGCGTCTGATTGTCGGTGGTTTTGATGGTGTGTATGAATTCAGTAAAGATTTCAGGAATGAAGGCATGAGTCGTTTTCATAATCCGGAGTTTACACAGATAGAATTGTATGTGGCATATAAAGACTATGAGTGGATGATGGCACTGGTAGAAGAAATGTTGGAAAAAGTGGCTATTGATCTGCATGGAACTACTCAAATACAGGTAGGTGATCATGTCATCGATTTTAAAAGACCATGGAAACGATTTACCATGTTCGAAGCCATTGAACATTTTACCGGAATTGATATCAGCCAGATGGATGAAACTCAATTGAGGGCCACTGCCAGGCAATTGCACATACATCTTGAGGCCTCAGCCGGAAAGGCAAAGATCATAGATGAACTCTTCGGTGAAAAATGTGAGCCCAATCTGATCCAACCCACATTTATCACCAATTATCCGGTAGAAATGTCCCCGCTTGCTAAAAAACACAGGACCGAACCTGGTCTTGTGGAGCGGTTCGAAGCGATCTGCAATGGCAAGGAAATATGTAATGCATTCACAGAACTGAATGATCCCATCGATCAGCGTCAGCGATTCGAGGATCAGCTGGAACTTGGGAAGAGAGGTGATGAAGAAGCCATGATGCTTGATGAAGATTTTTTAAGAGCACTTGAATATGGAATGCCCCCAACTTCAGGTCTTGGAATTGGAATGGATCGGTTAGCTATGATTATGACAAATTCAAATTCAATACAAGAAGTTATTTTCTTTCCACAGATGAAAGCAGAGAATCCATGACGAATAACGAATAACGAACTCTGACGTTCGCGTGACTCTGACCGCGAACCGGGAGATATAAGAACTCTAAAATTAATTAATGCAAATTCGTGTAATTAGTGGCAAAAGAAAGCGTCCATCCGTGGCAAAAAGATTTAGATGAAAGAACCTATCTCAGAAACGCCACCTTGCACCAAATCACCGATCTTGACTTTGATGGTTGTATCAGCTGGAAGAA
>JBDUDG010000258.1:0-4997 GCA_040003045.1 Saprospiraceae bacterium
CAATCAGCATAGGCTGAATTAATTTGCGCTTGCGTGAGACAGGGGGCTGACGTTGTTGTTGTCGGACAAGTTAAGCTAACAACACGGTAATCTTCAATCTCTCCATCTGATGCATTTGCTGTAGATCGTTCATCAACAGCAGGAGTGCCTACATTATCATTTAAATTGCTGGTTGTCAATCGAATTCGTAAATAGTGATTAGCGGCTGCACCACTGACGGTGACACCTGTCCATGTCAGATTTGTGGTGCCTAAAGGGTTGCTGCCATTCGGAATCAAAACCGAGGTAAATTCATTGGCCTCGAATACGCCATTACTGTTGAAGTCAATCCAGCCATAAAGTGTAGCTATTGAACCAGTTGTATTGTAAATATTATTGACAGTGACCGAAACGTTTTGGGGTCCGCCATCTGAAAAGAAAGGTAGCACACTGATACCATCTTCATCATCAATGCCGGCAAGGTCATCACCATTCGCAAGCGTTGTAGGTACCGCCGCTACTTCGGCATCGAGATTTGTACCTATTTTTAGATGGGTACAATCAAGTGTATGACCCGGAGCACCATAAGTAGCAGGTGCATCTGAATAATCCGTTTCTAAAAATGAATTGAACTGGATCGAGAAAATAACATGCGCATCATCAGTTGTCGGATTTGCCGTATTGCTTTTTGAAGTATCGAAACCATTCGCAATAAACTGAGGAGAAAGTGTAGTCTGATCACTATGGATTGTTGTTCCCACATAAATATTAGCATCCTTGACCCACAAATGGTTAGCACCCCTGGGTGATCCGGTATCTCCCAAATAATCATTGTATTGGCCTCCCACATTGGTTCCAAATTGTAGAGGACCTGTCAGGTCACTTTTAAAACCGGCAAAGAAAATATCAAGTCCGCCATTATTAGAGCTGTCGAAGAACGGGTCAGTCCCGATATTTTGTGCCGGTACACTTCCTGTAGTAGAACCAAACACCAATAGAAAGGATGATACTGTACCATCACATTTTGTTTGGGTGACTAACTTCAAACCACTACCGATATCATCACTTCCGCTTCCGTAAAATGTGGCCGCGTAACTTGCTGCTCCACCTATAGATGCTACTTTTCCAACAACTGCATCCAATCCACCACTAAAAGTGGTGCTATAAACTCCAGCCGTCGTCGGAAATGGATTTCCACCATTACCGGCCGATGCGGATCCAGTAAAATAAAGCGTTTCACCTACTATCGTCACATCATTGATTCGGTCATCCTCACCACTTGCACCATTACCATTACTCCCACTACCTATTTTATCAAGATAATTGAAACCTGTTCCAGTGGGGTTCAATACACCTATGATACCATCCGTATTATTAGCATTTGTAGAATTTGCTGCTGCAGGATTTACTTCTGTTAAAGTTCCATTTCCATATCCTGCAAAAGCTACTCTTCCATCTGCAAATACTTCAAGGTCATTAAAGACCTCATCATTCGATCCACCCACATATGACCCCCAGCTTAAAACATTGTTAGTTGTGAATTTGGCAATATACATTTCACTTGCTCCACCAAATGTGGCATCAGCGGCGCCACCGGAAATATATGCGCCAGGTAATGCAGTAGTGACCACAGTAAGGCCCGCTACAAATGAATTGTCACTTAATGTCCGTATGGAAGTTACGCCGGGAAAATCATCACCGGTACCGCCAAGGTAGGTAGCATAATTAAGTGTCCCTAAGTCCTTTGTAAATATGGCCACAAATCCATCACCACTATTTCTAGTCCCATCGAATGGTGATCCTGTAGTAGGTATATCTGCATTGGTGTATCCACCTATCATTACTTTGTTTGTAGATAAACTTAGTGAATAGGCTACTGTGTTTTCCCCATTTACTACTGTGCCCGGACCATAAAGTGTTAAATCAACGAGATCAGTACCTGAAGAATTGATACGATAAAGAATGGCAACGCGCGGAGTTCCACCTGTTAAACCTGTGATCGTATTAAGATATCCGTTAGCATCATATGGCGCAGCCCCGGTTTGAATATTAAGATTTGAAGCACCTGCACAATATACCATTCCATCCACATTATCCACTTGTATGGAGAAAAGGTATTGGTCAAAATCAGTACTGTTACCATCCATAAACGTACCCCAGCTAAGTGTTGGGTCGATAATCAATGGATAGCGCGGATCAATTTTATTTTGTGTTGAAAAACCTATGATGTTATCACTTGATTTTTGAAAAGATATATCGACCGTCGATTTACCCTGGTCAGTTACCTGATAAGATTCTGGAATATGAAATTTTACATCTGTAAATCTCAAACCAACATCAAGAGCACCTTCTGAATTTATAGATAATCCGTCCTGACCTTCAAAACGCAATTTTACATTGTTGAAATCAGCACCGGCAGCAATGAGCCAGTCGAACTCCATAGTTCCATCTGTATTGCTATACAAACGCAGATCTATTCCGGGATAAACATCTTCTAATGTCAGGTCCTTTGCAGCTTTAACTTTAGTTGCCCAATTTTTAGAATCTGTCCCGAGGTAATAATTATAATTTGTGCTAAAGGAATCTCCGAGTTTAATCTTAGGTAAAGCCCTTGCTCCATCCATATACAACGAAAAGGTGTGGGTCGCCTGAACTTTACGATCCATTTCTCCCTCTTCAGCTTCCTTAAATACCATTTGATGATTGATCCCTTCTTCATCAAATTCTTCTTTCACCATCGTATCCTTTACAGCTACAAAACGAATCCTGTTTTTTTCAATATACACAGATCCATGATCACTTTCAAAATAATAAAGAACATCTTTATTATCAATCTGACCTTTGTTCTCCAAAAAGCGAATGGTCTGAGCATTTTCTTTCAGGGTCTCCCGGACGCGCTCATCCATTTTTGCTTTATCATTTGCCTGGGCCAGACTTTGGGCTTTTGGAGACGGGAGTGCAAATAGGGTTGCGACTAAAAGGATGAATAAATATTTCATTCTCTGTTTTGTATTGGAGGCGACAAATCCTGTGATGGATTGTCCTGAAAAATGCAGACAGCATAAAAATATCTTACATTTTGGGGCGGGGTAAAGGTGGGTCATGTCAAGTTGGGTTTATGAAATGCATCAGATAAGCTATGCGGATTATCTAATTGGTCAAAAGTAAAAATAAAGTCTGAAAAATCAATTTGATATTATAAAATTCAAAAATGTATAAACAATTTTAAATCTGATATTTATAAATAATTTATAAAAATATTAACATTAAAAAATAATACAGGGACAAAAATTCATTTTCAAACCATATAATTAACCATTTTCACCAGGGCGAAAAACGTCGTTTTCAACCTCAAAAATCGATCTTTCGAATTCTCATTTATGCTTTTCCATAAGCTTAAGAAAATCATCCATTTTTTCATTTGGCACTGCAATAGACAATTGGTAATGAACTATTTTCCAGTCATTTTCTCGTAGTTCCAATATGCCCGTACTCCTGCAGGTCCCCATTTTTGTATCTAATAATTCGTCAAACCAGGCTACATGGCCACCGGGTGCTACAGTTATATTTCGACTTAATGGCTTGAATACCCATGCGGATTCTTTGTCAAAATATTTTTTCGACCATGTTGCTAAATCATCCCGAAGCCATCGCTCACTTGCATCAGTTCCAATATAAATTGCATCTTCAGTCATACGACCAAAAAAAGTTTTTTCATCTGCTACTGCAGCTGCATGATGCCACTCGTTGACCAGCGAGTCAATAAGCTGAACGATATCTTTATCATTAATGCATTCGTTTTTCCTTCGCGTATCCGATATCTGCGTGATCTTCCATTCTCCTCTTACTTTCATTAACTGCATGCTATTGACGCCACAATGACTAAATTTTCCATCATTAAAATATTCATATGGAGCCCAAACAGAGGCCATACCTTCGTCAATGTAACATTGCCATCCGGTCAATACTTCTTCAATCTCCATATCACTGATGAGTACTACCTGATTAAGAAAATCATATACTGTCTGGTACTTCGCAAAGTAATTGCCCTTGTAATCATGAGCATAGGTCATCAGCTGAACCCCCGGGATAAAACACTTTTTCAGCGTAGCCGTATCCTTTTGAAGCATGGAATGCAACATTTTGTCCACGACCGCACGGATTTCTGTTTCCTGCGACCAGGCTGAGAAGGATATCGTCAACATCAGAAGAGACAATATTATTTTATTCATAATTATACCATTTGAAAGAAAAGATAAACGAATGAAGTTAAGATCAGTAATAAACGCATCACAATCCCTTTCAATTTTAATGTCCTGAAATCAACATAAATTCAATACTAATGAACTATGATAGATTCAGTTGCAAATTGAGGTAGTTCATGCACCACTTCAGCGATCTGAATATCCCTATACATCAATTGATGATGTACAGCCACGGGCCATGGATCTGAGACTGGAAGCCCAATATAATCATCAATTGATTTTTTGGAAATGGTGCTGATGCTTTCTAATTGCTTCCAGATATCATCATGCCATTCCATCTTTTTTTTAATGTATATACTTTCATACGCCTCAGCCATTAAATGCAGAGCTATGTTATAATATCCCTTCTCCATATGTCCTTTCAACAAATGAGGCACTGAAATAATTAATGATCCATCTTCCTTCTCCACTTCAAGAATATGCACATCATCCATAAAATGCGGCGAAAGAAAAGGATGATGATAAAAAATAACCCTGTCCAGCCCATCATAATTAAATGCTTCCTGATGTATCGTCAGGAGCACAGCATAATAGGCGAGGATAAATTTGACATCCTCCGGTGCTTCCTGTTCATTTTTATTGATAAAGTCCTTTTTATGCACCCATCTCATCATCCTGTCCTCAACAAGCAATTTTTGTGGTGGCGACATAATCTGAAAATGAGGCGCAGTGGATAGTAACATATTCCGCATCTCTTCATCAAGTTTCAGCGGAACACCTCTTGTCATTATCTGGTCTATCTGGAATTGAAAA
>JBDUDG010000033.1:0-16841 GCA_040003045.1 Saprospiraceae bacterium
CTGTAATTTTTTATGCTACCTGGATGTTCTTTCAGCGGGCAGGCCGCTCCATCATTACCTGGAACCTGAATATGTTTACATTGATTGGTATAGGGTCTGGTGTGGCATGGCTTTTCAGCGTGGTTGCACTGTTATTCCCAAATCTTTTTCCTGATCAATTTAAAACAGCGCATGGAACGGTGTATGTTTATTTTGAAGCTGCAACCGTTATTTTAACATTAGTGTTATTAGGCCAGCTCTTAGAAGCCCGTGCACATGGAAAAACCAATAGTGCCATTAAAGAATTATTAAAACTTTCGCCCAACCAGGCTACAAAAATTGTAGATGGTAAGGAGAAGGTAGTGGCGATAGATACCATTCAAAAAGACGATTTGATAAGAGTGAAACCCGGTGAAAAAATTCCGGTAGACGGAAGTATTAAAGAAGGAGAAGCTGTTATTGATGAAAGCATGATAACAGGAGAACCCATACCCGTGGAAAAGAAAACAGGAGATGCTGTAAATTCAGGAACCATCAACGGAAATAAATCTTTTGTCATGATTGCTGAAAGAGTGGGATCCGAAACGCTGCTTGCCAAGATTATTGAAATGGTGAATACGGCTAGTCGCTCCAAAGCACCAATACAAAAAATGGCAGATAAAATATCGGGTTATTTTGTTCCAATTGTTGTAGGCATTTCAATCCTCACTTTTATAATCTGGGCTATCTATGGTCCGGATCCATCTTATGTATATGGTTTTGTAAATGCGATTGCAGTTTTAATTATTGCATGTCCCTGCGCACTTGGACTTGCTACACCCATGTCGGTAATGGTAGGCGTTGGAAAGGGCGCCCAATCAGGTGTATTGATTAAAAATGCAGAGTCGCTGGAAAAGATGTATGATATTGACATCGTGATCATTGATAAAACCGGTACCATCACAGAAGGAAAACCTTCAGTAGAAAAAATAATTTCCGCCAACACTGATTTTACGGAAGAAGAAATCATTGAAAAAATTATTGCGTTAAACAGCAGCAGCGAACATCCATTGGCCCAGGCAACGATACGCTATGGAGCTGAAAAGAAAATTGCTATAAAACCTGTTTCAAATTTCGAAGCAGTGACTGGAAAAGGTGTCACTGGTATGCTGGAAGACGTTTCATTGGCATTGGGTAATGAGAAATTGATGGAACAAGTGAATGCAAAAATTTCGTCGCAACTACAGGAGCAGGTGAGCGCCGAACAACGTTTGGGCAAAACGGTCTCTTATTTAGCAGAAGCAAATAAAGTAATTGGTTTTGTAGTGATCTCGGATAAAATTAAAACCTCTGCTCAAGAAGCGATAAAGAAATTACAGGATGAAGGGTTGAAGGTGATCATGTTTACCGGTGACAATGAAGATACCGCAAGGGCTGTAAGTGAAACATTGAAGTTGGATGGATACCAAGCCCAGATGTTGCCTGAAGATAAATTGAATGAAATAAAAAAAATGCAGGCCGAAGGCAAGAAGGTGGCGATGGCGGGAGATGGTATTAATGATGCACCGGCTTTATCGCAGGCTGATATTGGAATAGCCATGGGTACCGGAACAGATGTGGCTATTGAAAGCGCCTCGATCACGCTGGTCAAAGGCGATATGAATGGCATTGCCAAAGCGCGGTTATTAAGTCATAAAGTAATGAAGAACATTAAGCAAAATCTGTTTTTTGCGCTTGGGTATAATGCGTTGGGCATCCCCATTGCTGCGGGTATTTTGTATCCATTATTCGGGCTGTTACTTTCTCCCATGATTGCTGCCTTAGCCATGAGTTTCAGCTCGGTTTCGGTGATTACCAATGCACTTCGGTTAAGAAATATAAAATTGTAAAACCTGTCTTCATGATCATATTGATGACAGTATCTTTCCAGAGATATTGACAAATAGGTAGTCCAGAATTTGCGGACGAATACATAAGATTAGCTGAGTTTCATAAAAATATTACGGTGGCATGCAGCACTGTACAGACCGCAACAAACCATTCATTGATCGTACGGTCACTCACTTCCCATTGATGGTCTCTTTCATATCAACCTTCAATTAGTATACTACCTCTTTGGAGGATAAAGACTGTTCTGCCCACTTCTCTTGCATATCTAAACGGTATTAAAGGCGTTGGTCCCCTTAGACAATGTATTCTTTAATCGGATGGAGAGAGGAAGAATAAAAAGGTATTTTGCATCATGCAACCAGTAGAAGCACAAAAATTCGAAGAAATATAATGAGTAAAACCGTTTCAGGAAAGAAAAAAAATTTAGGTCTATTGGAGCTTATAGCCATCGCTATTGGAGGAATGGTAGGGGGTGGAATATTTACAATCCTTGGTATTTCAGTTTCATTGATTGGCAATCTAACGCCAATTGCAATTATTGTTGGTGGGTTAATCGCTGTCCTTGCGGCCTATTCCTATGTAAAACTGGGACTCTACTACAAAGACGAAGGAGCAACGTATTCTTTCTATAAAAAGACGTATCCGACATCTCCTTTCTCAGCATCAGGAATTGGATGGCTTGTGATTTTTGGATACATAAGCACTTTGGCATTGTATGCTTTTACGTTTTCATCTTATGCGATTAGTGCTTCTGAGTTTGCAAATAACATCCTAATAAGAAAGCTAATATCCATTTTAGTAATCGCATTTTTCACTTTTATAAATGTTTGGAGTGTAAAAGGCATGGGTAAACTTGAAGATATAATGGTGTATTCAAAATTAGTTGCTCTTGCGGCTATTTCTTTCTTTTTAATTTTTTATGGGGATGGAAATTTCGTTGGCTTCACCGAAAAACTGTTTGCAGATGCTGAGAAAGCAAGTGTTTTGAATATACTCATTGTAGCCTCAGTAACTTTTGTGGCCTATGAGGGTTTTCAATTAGTGATAAATGCGGTGAATGAAATGTCAAATCCGGAAAAAAATATTCCAAGAGCGATTTATTCATCTATAGTTATCGTAATATTCATTTATGTCATCATTTCAATTGGGGCATTATTTGCAATTCCAATAGAAGACATCATTCGGAATAAGGAATATGCGCTTGCTTCAGGTGCCGGAAAAGTAATGGGAAAGATTGGAAATAATCTTGTTATCCTCGGAGCTATTTTGGCCACAAGCAGTGCCATCAGCGGGACTTTATTTGGTTCTTCAAGACAAATGTCTATCATCGCCTCCGACGGTAATTTTCCACAGTTTTTAGAAAAGCGAAATAAAAACATACCCCGAAATGCAATCATTACCATGGCCACAATTGCAAGTATCCTGGTTCTTATCGGCGGATTACAATTAATCTTAGAATTTGGGAGTATTACTTTCCTATTGGTTTCGCTACTAATGGCAATTGCTAATTTTAAAATTCGCAAGCAGACGAATTCATCTTCTGTCGTGACTATTATTTCAATTTTGGGTCTGAGCATGGGTGGGGTTTTAATTTTATATTATGAGTTTAATAACAATTGGGAGCAAATGGTTTCAATCCTTGTGCTTTATATCATTTTGACAGCTTCGGCCTGGTTCTATTCCAGAAGAAAGACGATAAATTCATGAGCTCTTTCAACAGACGTGCATCAAATAGTGAATAAATCAAACCAGACTATTGAGTTTTTATGTGAAATCAGACCAGGTATATTTGGTTATGAATATTTCCGGGATATTGCGACTATCGTCAATGTGAGTGGACCGCCGGACATAGAATAAGATTCTTAGGACTTTCCGGATAATAGAATATGTACAACATGTACCCGAACAATATCTAAAACACATTGCGGGTACTGATGGACTTTATGAAATACTTATTCAGCAAGGAAGTGACATCTTCAGGATCTTTTGCTTCTTTGATCAAGGACAACTTGTTGTACTGACCAATGGTTACCAGAAGAAGACCCAACGAACACCGAAATCTGAAATTGAAAAAACATTGAGGATAAAAAAACAATATGAGCAAGAAAAGTAATTTAAAGACCATTGACCAATTTGTTGAAGAGCGATATGGTAAGAAGGGTACCCCCAAGCGGGACAAATTAGATAAAGGATATGAGCTATTTAAGATCGGTTTTCTCCTTCAGCAAGCCCGGTTAAAAAAGGGCTTAACTCAAGAGCAGCTCGCAGATAAATGTGGGACTAATAAAGGCAATATTTCAAAGATTGAGAATGATGTACGAGAGGTACGTATCTCCACACTTCAAAAGATCGTTGAGGAGGGTCTGGATGGAGAACTTCAATTTAAAATTAAGTTGAAATAGTCCTCGAAGTGAAATACCCTCAAATAACATCTAAGACTTCGTTATGGGCGAAGCACAAGCAATGAAGTCGATGTTTCATATAACCTTCGGTAGTTTTTGTGGCAAGGGGTGGATGTAAAGATTATAGGGATTGCGTATTAACTTTTCACCCTGCACCACTGTGGTGTCAATTCCTAATGAACTGGATGATGACCAGATTCAACCCGTATCAGAAAATTTGCCTTGCGGATCTGGATAGCCATTTAATACTTAAGTGTTCCCACAAAACTAACGCCGCTCCTATAAGAAATCGATGACGATGAGAAGGATGACAAATTCTATGTCGTGATCTCAGACTATAGCAACTCGGGAGTCATGGATATAAACGGAAAGGTTCTCCTCAAACCTGGCTTCGGATTCTTTGCATTTAGAAAAGCGTGAATCTCTTTTCCCTCATGGGCCCGAATGACTACTCCGGATATTGTGACGGCGAGGGCCATATTTTTCTTCATAAGGAGTGCACGTGTATTGAAGAGTAAGGTGGTGTGATCCATATGAGGTATGAAGAAATTTTTGCACCTGTTGATTTCATAGTCAAGCAACAATTATTCTCAGAAGTGTATATTTTGGGTATATTTCTGGACTGCAAGTGCAGATGTAAACAAGTTAGTGGCAATTAATCGACAGATAACCTGGCATTGCGAGTTTTAATCTGACTTCTAATAAGTAATAAATAAATGAAATAATATTAGATACAACTCCGTTTAACTTTTAACAGGGTGTTGTAGAATAAATCTAAGAACACTTCAAAATGAAAATGCCATTAAAATTGTAAACTGTAATTATATGAAACTAATATTATTTGTTTTCCTTTTTCTTATTCCGGGTTTTATTATAGGTCAATCCAGTAAGAACTTTGAATTTTGTGTTTCACTCAATTCCATTGATCCTTATCTTCCTGTGCATCTGTCATTTGAAGAATTTTATATTGATGGAGGAAAATTTATCAATAACAGTCTGGCATATGGACTAACTGGTAAATATTTTTTAACCGATTATGATGCAATACGATTAAGAGTAGTATATACAAATAAAAATGTTACTGATGTTCGAGATGTAACTACAGATATTCATTCAATAGTGGATGAGAAATTCCATCAAATTTTATTAAAAGTTGCACCTGGATTTCAATGGCAAAGTACTAAGGAAAAAATGGTTTTATTTGGAGGGTTGGAAGTACCTATCACATTTATTGGCAATTTAAAACAAAAAGAATATGGCCTCTATGCAACTTTAGACGAAACAACTTATAATGAAACTGTAGCAATAACAACTATTCCTGGTGGATTCAGTGCAGGAATTGGTGCATTCTTTGGGTCTAATTTTTTTATTACCAATAAGCTTGGATTAGGATTTGAATTCGGTTCAGCATTTCAATATTCTTCAGTCGGTGGAACTATTACAAATATCGTTTCATTGATTGGTACAAGTGGTAATTCAATGGATACGAGCACAATTATAGAAACACTTCAACAATACAAATTTTCCCCTTTTCAAGGAAGTATAAATCTAACTATGAGAATCTGAGAATTCAAAACTGCCCCTAATCGAGGAGGCGGGCCCCGCTTGTTGATACAAACGTGGTGCGCATCTCACCCTTCGACTTGCCTGACTCAACCTTTCACATGCTCAGGGCAGACACCATTGCACCCTTCAACTTCTATACACAAGTCAATACGCGCTTAGGGGAAACCAAGCGGGTCACGTATACAGCGGTTCGTCAAGCATAGCGTGATCGCTCTTTACACCGATCATGCCTTTGTCTTACTTTGAGATAAGGCTAGTAAACTCGAAGTTTAAAACTCCTTATCGGATTTTAGACAACTTAATCCCGCTAAATTACGGGACAGGCTGTTCTGCCCTTCTCCCGACATACGATGGAATACTATGCCTTGTGCAAGCTATAGCTGAAACTTTATCGTAGGAACCTGACTTCTCCGTTCCTTCTGTCAAAGGCCACGGAGATTTCCCTTTGTAACATTTGCTGAACAGTCGAACTAGGCTGAGCGTAAGAAGGTCGAAGCATGAAGTGGGAAGAAATACCAGTAATTGAACTTTATTCAGATGGAGGAGCAGAACCAAACCTAGGTAAAGGTGGCCAATAACTTATTTAAGTTAAAAGTAAAAGAGCCATTTTCCCCAACACCTTATTCGTTCCATTCCAAAATATCAGGCATGTTTCATTACTTTGCGGAATATGAATTTCCTTTATCAAATTATTCAGCCAATAAGAAATGAACTCAATAGCATTTGTTGATACCGAGATTGAGCCAAAAAGCGGAAAGATACTTGAAATTGGAAGTGTCAAGGACACTGGCAATTCATTTCATTCAAATTCCATTGCTGACTTTATAAAATTCTTAAACGGAACTGAGTTCATTTGCGGACACAACATTTTTAATCACGACTTACTTCATATTCAACAAGCAGTAACCGATGCCAAAATTAATTCTTCAAACATCATTGACACTTTATATCTCTCTCCTCTTTTGTTTCCGGCAAAGCCTTACCATGCTTTACTCAAAGATGACAAACTCCAAACTGAGGACACGAACAATCCACTTAACGATTCGATAAAAGCTCAAGAACTTTTCTTAAATGAAATTTCTACCTTCAATCAAGAGGAAGAAAAACTAAAGCAAATTTTCTATTTGCTATTAAACAACAAAAAGGAGTTTCACTCCTTTTTTCGTTTCATAGCATACAAGTGTGACGAAAGTGACATTGAAAAAATAATCAGTGATAAATTTAACTCTCAAATTTGCAAAAATGCAAACCTGTCCAAAATAATTACTGAATACCCTATTGAATTAGCTTATTGTTTAGCGCTCATAAATTGTAAAAACCGTTATTCAATAACACCGCCTTGGGTTTTAAAAAACTATCCTAAAGTAGAGCGTATAATGTTTTTGCTAAGAAATAGTCCTTGCTTAACAAGTTGTGCTTATTGTAATCAGGCATTAGATATACACAGGGGATTGAAAAATTATTTCGGATTTGACGAGTACAGAAGTTATGCAGGTGAACCATTGCAAGAGAACGCAGTTCAAGCAGCCATTGACAGCAAATCAATTTTAGCAGTGTTTCCAACAGGTGGAGGCAAATCAATTACATTTCAAGTTCCAGCTCTAATGAGTGGGGAAAACGAAAAAGGCTTGACAGTTGTTATTTCTCCATTGCAATCGCTTATGAAAGACCAAGTTGACAACCTTGAAAGAATTGGAATCACGGACGCAGTTACAATTAATGGCTTACTTGATCCTATTGAAAGAGCGAAATCAATTCAAAGAGTCCAAGACGGACTTGCATCAATTCTTTACATCTCTCCCGAATCCTTGCGTTCAAAAACAACGGAGAAATTATTATTAGGAAGAAAAGTTGTTCGATTTGTAATTGATGAAGCCCACTGCTTTTCATCCTGGGGACAAGATTTCAGAGTAGACTATTTATACATTGGTGACTTTATCAAGTCGCTCCAAGAGATTAAAAACCTTGACGAACAAATTCCAGTTTCGTGTTTTACAGCAACAGCGAAGCAAAAAGTAATAGAAGATATTTGTGCATACTTCAAAGAAAAATTAGGAATCAGCTTAGAAATTTTTCCTTCCAAAGCGACAAGAACAAATCTGCATTACAGAGTTTTTGAAAAAGGAGACGATGAAGAAAAGTATAATTCTGTTCGGGATTTGATAGAAGAAAAAGATTGCCCGACTATCATTTATGTTTCAAGAACAAAAAGGGCAGAAGAACTTGCAACCCGGTTGAGTAAAGATGGATTTAATGCCAGGCCATTTCATGGTAAAATGGAAAGCCAGGAGAAAACAGAAAATCAAAATGCTTTCATTTCAGGTGAAGTTCAGATAATGGTTGCCACCTCCGCTTTCGGAATGGGAGTTGACAAAAAAGATGTAGGAATGGTAATTCATTATGAGATTTCCGATTCACTTGAAAGCTATGTTCAGGAAGCAGGCAGAGCAGGACGGGATGAAAATATTACAGCCGAATGTTATGTTTTATTTAATGAAGAAGATTTATCAAAGCATTTCATTTTACTAAACCAAACAAAACTCAATATACATGAGATACAACAAATTTGGAAGGCGATAAAATTCATTACCAAAATCAAATCAAGTGTTCAAAAATCTGCTTTGGAAATCGCCAGACAGGCCGGATGGGATGACAATTTAAAAGAAATTGAAACGAGAGTAACAACTGCAATTGCTGCATTAGAAGAAGCCGGCTATTTAAAGCGGAAGCAAAATATGCCCAGGATTTTTGCCAACAGTATTTTAACAAAGACAGCCCAAGAAGCTATTGACAAAATAATGCGCTCACAAAATTTTAGTGAGGAGCAAAAAATTACAGCAACAAGAATTATCAAAACACTTTTTTCAAGTAAAAGCAGAAAGCAATCAAATCAAGAGGACGCAGAATCAAGAGTTGATTATATCTCTGACAATTTAGGAATTGAAATAAGGAATGTCATTTCAGTAATAAATCTTTTGCGTGACGAAAAGATTTTAGCAGATACAAAAGATTTGACTGCATTTATCAAGAGGGGAGTTACTAAAAAAAGTTCACTTGAAATTGCTGATTCTTACCGGCTAATTGAAATTTTTCTTTGTCCGATGTTTGAAGAGCAAGAAAAAACGTTTCACATAAAAGAGCTTAATGAAAAGGCAGAAGAAAATGGATGCAAAAATGTAACGCCCAACAAAATAAAAACTCTCTTAAACTTTTGGGCGATTAAGAATTGGATTAAGCGACACAATAAAGATTATGACAAAAATCATATTGTAGCAATAAGTTGTCAGCCTAAAGAAGTATTAAAAGAAAGGTTAGAAAAACGGCACATCTTAACTGAATTCATTGTTAGTTACTTGTATGAAAAGAGCAGCACAGCCAAAGATGAAGGAGAACTTGAAAAAGATGAAGTGTTGGTTGAGTTTTCTGTTTTTGAATTGCAGGGGGCATTTAGTAACCAGAATCTTTTGTTTCAAATAAAAGTAACTACTGACGATGTTGAGGATACTTTGTTTTATCTTTCAAGAATTGAAGCGATAAAAATTGAAGGCGGCTTTCTCGTGGTTTACAACAAACTCACTATTGACAAGATTGAACAAAATCCGAGAGTTCAATACAAGGAACAAGATTATCAAAAGCTAAGTGATTTTTATGACCACAAAGTCCAGCAAATTCATATTGTTGGCGAGTATGCAAAGAAGATGATAGATGATTACACTGGAGCATTGAAATTTGTGGATGACTACTTTCAATTGAACTTCCCTTCATTCCTAAGCAAATATTTTAAAGGAAGCAGAGCGTCTGAAATAAAAAGAAACATCACACCAAAAAAGTACAAACAGCTTTTTGATTCGCTATCCGATGTTCAACGAAGAATCATCGACGACAAAAATTCACAATACATTGTGGTTGCAGCAGGCCCAGGAAGCGGAAAGACAAAAGTTTTAGTTCATAAATTGGCTTCATTGCTTTTGATGGAAGATGTAAAGCATGATCAATTACTCATGGTTACTTTTTCAAGAGCAGCAGCAACAGAATTTAAAAAACGATTGATTGAACTAATCGGAAACGCTGCTAACTTCATTGATATGAAAACTTTTCACTCTTATTGTTTTGACTTGTTGGGAAAAGTGGGAACAATTGACAGAGCGGATGCAATTATTAAAACAACAGTTGAAAAAATTAAGAACAACGAAGTTGAGATAAGCAGAATTACTAAAACAGTTTTGGTAATTGATGAAGCACAGGATATGGACAAGGATGAATTTGATTTGATAAAAGTGTTGATGGAAAAGAACGAAGAAATGAGAGTAATTGCAGTTGGTGATGATGACCAGAATATTTACGAATGGCGGGGAGCAGACTCAAAATACTTGTTAAGTTTTATTACAGAAAAGAAAGCAGCTAAATATGAACTCATTACAAATTACAGGAGTAAAAGCAATTTGGTTTCATTCACTAATCAGTTTGTAAAGACAATTGAAACACGATTGAAAGAAATTCCGATTGAAGCAAAGCAAACCGACAATGGGAAAATTAAAATTGTTCATTACAAAAATGAGAATCTTATCATTCCTTTAATTGACGACATATTTTCTTCCGGATTATCAGGAACGACTTGCATTCTAGCGCACAAGAACGAAGAAGCTTTTCAAATTGCAGGGCTTTTGACAAAGAAAGGTATGCAAGCAAAGTTGATTCAATCCAATGATGGTTTTAGTTTGTATAATCTTGCAGAGATTCGTTTCTTTTTAAAGGAATTGAAATTAGATGATGGAATATTTACAATCAGTGATGATGTATGGGGAAAAGCTAAAAGGAAAGTGATTGACAGTTATAAGCAAAGTTCAAAATTTGAAATTTGCAACAATCTCATTAAAGATTTTGAAGCTACTAATACAAAGAAGAAATATAAATCCGATTTTGAAGTTTTTATCCGGGAATCAAAGCTTGAAGATTTTATTAATGAAAACGGAGAAACAATTTTTGTTTCAACTATTCACAAAGCAAAAGGAAAAGAGTTTGACAATGTTTTTCTGATGCTTGAAAACTTTGACGCAAGAGAGGATAAAATGAAAAGACAGCTATATGTTGCCATGACAAGAGCTAAACAAAACCTGATAATTCATTTGAATGGAAACTATCTTGACAAGTTAAAAACAGAAGAATTAGAGAGAGTAGAAGACAATAACACTTTCAAACCACCAACTGGATTAGCACTACATCTTTCACACAAGGATATACAATTAGGATATTTTGAGTTCATTCAGAAAAGAGTTAACGCATTGACAAGCGGTGATTCAATTGCTATTTCAGATGAAGGTTGCAAGAATGAAAATGGAGAATTGATTTTGAAGTTCTCAAAGAAATTTATTGATAAATTAGCTGATATAAAGAAAAATGGTTTTGAATTGAGGGAAGCAAAAGTGAACTTTATTGTTCACTGGCAAGCAGAAGATAAGGATCAAGAAGTGAAAATAATTCTACCTGAGCTACACTTTGAAAAACTAATTAACACCGAAGAATGATAAGCCCACACTCAAAACTGGGTCCGATTATACCATAAGGGATGATCTCAAAAACATCGGAATTTTAACATTTCCCCCCACCTCACATCTTTACCACCCTCCGCCTCACCTCCCCCTCACTCCCCACCACAACCAAATAAATCCCCGCCACATACGAAGACATAGGCACTACTATCTTCTCACTCATGATGCCTTGATACACAACCTGCGCCAAGGTATTGATGATTTTAAAATGAATGGACACCACATTCCCCGGTAGTCGATGACCAATTCATTTATTACAGGATTCGGATACACGCGGAGATTGGGAGTGCCTGGTGATGTATTTATGCCCGTCGATGATTCTTTCACTTCAAGAGTTTAGTCTTCCACTTCACCAATTTTGGAATTGTTACATGGTGTTTCATTTGGGCACCTCCGCCTCCATCTTCGCCTTCACGTCCACCCGCGGCGTCATACAAATATCCAATTCGGTACATAATTGTAACACTTTCGAGACATCTCTGTAATTCGAATATAACACCTTTGCTGCATCTCGCTTCATTTTTTAAATCCTTAAATAAAATTTTATGAGAAAAATTGTAATTCTTTTTTTCCTGCTTGGATGGATGAGTGCCGGCATTTCAGCACAAAGTCATATTGTGGCTTCAGGCGGAAATGTGACTGGCGATCCGGGTTCCATCAGTTTTACCGCCGGGCAGATTGATTTTATTACACAGGCCGGACCAGCTGGTATCCTAACGGAAGGGGTTCAGCAGCCTTTTAGTATCAACGTAGTCAACGGCATCAATGAAACCGGCATTACCCTCGATGCAGTTGTTTACCCAAATCCCGCTTCAGATTACGTCGAGTTGAAATTATCTCAACCCCTCGACCCTTCCCTGCACTACCGATTGATAGATCCCCTGGGAAGAGTCCTGGCAAAAGATCTTATCGTGAATGAAACTACAAGAATTGAAATGTCAGATTTATCCAACGGCGTCTATTATCTGCTGATTGAAAAAGATCATGACACCGCGAAAACTTTTCAAATCAATATCACCAAATAAAAACCTATCTAAAAAATTTACAACATGAAAAAATTCATCTTCCCGTTTTTGTTCCTCGCTATTGCTGTACAAGTATGGGCTCAGGCACCCCAATCCATGAGCTATCAGGCTGTCATTCGCAATGCATCTAACAGCCCAATGATCACATCTCCCATCGGCATGCAGATCAGTGTACTACAAGGCTCCGCAACAGGCCTTCCGGTTTTTGTCGAGAAACATCAGGCTGCTACAAATTCAGAAGGCATCGTAACTATTCAAATCGGAAATGGAGAAGTCGTGTCCGGTTCTTTTGCAAATATTGATTGGGCCAATGGTCCTTATTTTATTAAAACTGAAACAGATTTGGAGGGAGGTTCAGACTATACTCTTTCTGGTGTTAGTCAACTGATGAGTGTACCATTTGCATTGTATGCTAATTCATCCGGAAGCCGCGCTGGTTCCTGGGATCTTGATGGAAATGGCGGGACAACAGCTGCTAATTTTATAGGCACTACTGACGCGAATGCAATTAATTTCCGGGTCAATAATCAACCGGCCGGAAGTATTGATTCCGTTTCCGGAAATACATTTCTGGGGTATCGGGCTGGAAATTATCCCGGTAATGTTGGTATTAAAAATACTGTCCTCGGATATGATGCTCTCTTCAGCAATACAACGGGTGTAAATAATACCGCCATAGGTAATTCAACCATGAAGGCGAATACAACCGGCAGTAACAATACCGCGGGAGGTTTCTGCATGCTAGCCAATAATACAACTGGTGGAAGTAATACAGCCTATGGCACATGGTCGCTATTTAAAAATACTACTGCCAGTTTTAATACCGCTGTTGGTGACAGCTCACTGTATTCCAATACAACAGGCGAGGGAAATTCTTCCGTAGGTTACGGCGCATTATCTTCTAATACAACAGGCCAAAAGAATACTGCTCTTGGCTACAATACCCTGTTAAACAACACTACCGGTTCAAATAATACGGCTATCGGAAATTTAACTATGAAAGGCAATACAACCGGAAGCAATAACACTGCCAGCGGATTCTGCATGCTGGCCAATAATACAACCGGCGGAAGCAATACTGCTTATGGAACATGGGCTCTATTTAAAAATTCTACGGCAAGTTTTAACACCGCTGTAGGAGATAGTGCATTGTATTCCAATACAACTGGTAAAGAAAATGTTTCTGTAGGGTACGCAGCACTTTCGGGAAATACGACTGGAAATAAAAACACAGCTGTTGGTCTCGGCGCATTGATGACCAATACAACAGGTGTCAATAATACTGCACTCGGCAATGCCTCGTTGAAATTCAATACGACCGGAAGCAATAATACAGCAGCCGGATTTTGCCAGCTCACCAAGAATACCACTGGTGGCAGCAATACGGCTTATGGAACGTGGGCATTGTTTAATAATGTGACAGCCAACTTTGGGACCGCCGTTGGAGACAGTGCATTGTACAACAACACCACCGGAGAAGGAAATGTAGCTGTAGGTTATGGCGCTCTTGTGAATAACACAAATGGTTCTAATAATACCGCTATCGGTTATCTCTCTGATGCCGGAACTTCAAGTCATAACTCTACCGTGATAGGTTATCGCGCGACAACATCGAAAGACAATGTCATTGTACTTGGTAATTATTCGATTCGTCATATATATAGTGCACAACCTTCTATTACCACCATTTCAGATGGAAGATTTAAAAAGAATATTTCAACCGATATTCATGGACTTGACTTCATCACAAAATTACGTCCGGTTAGTTACAACCTGGATGTCGAAGGACTGAATAATTTCCAGGATAAAAAGGCAGATAATCTTGATCGCGATGATGTCTCTAAAGCCGAAAGTATTCGCCATGATGGTTTCATTGCACAAGAAGTAGAGAAAGCAGCGAAAGCAGTCAATTACAATTTCAGCGGACTGAAAACACCTGATGGCCCAACAGATACTTATGGCCTGGGCTACACCGATTTTGTAGTTCCCCTGGTCAAAGCTGTACAGGAACTCAATGATCAAAATGTAAAGCTGAATGATGAAGTAGCGCAACTGAAAGCACTATTGGATAAACAAACAGCAACGATCGCCGGTCTTCAACTTGCACAGTCAAACAATGATCAACAGTTTGCTGAATTGAAGAAGTTGGTGAATGAAAAGATTTCATCTACAGCTAATTCTAAAAAATAAATATTTGTTTTATTCATACCGAAAGGCAATCCAGATGCTGACATTTGGATTGCCTTTTATACATTCTGTTTAACGTGAGAAGATTGGAATTGAGAAAGCGCGTGATATCCGGAGGTTCCGTGTATTTTTACCAAAGGAGAAAAACAATACATGAAGAAGGTTTTTATCGTAGAAGATGATCCGCACATTGCAGCATTGATTCGTGAGAAGCTAAAAGATGAGTCTTTTGAAATCTTTTCGGAAAGCAATGGAAAGAAAGCCTATGAACGCGCACTAGCCAATCGATTTGATGTCATTCTGCTGGATATCATGTTGCCGGAAATGAATGGCACCGAAATATGCAGACAGCTTCGAATTCATAATGTGACCTCCATCATCATCATGCTGACTTCGAAATCGGAAGAAATAGATAAAGTGTTGGGTCTGGAGCTAGGTGCAGATGATTACATCACCAAACCGTTTAGCCCGAGAGAATTATTGTCGAGGATCAATGCCCGTATACGACGCGTGGATGATGCTATTGTAGTCAATGCAGACCGAAGCATGGGTATGGAAAGTAACCTGATCAAAGTAGCAGGTCTGATCATTGACAAAGAGAAACGGAAGGTGTTAAAAAACAATATAGCCATTGAACTGACACCGAAAGAATTTGAATTACTGATCCTGATCGCATCGAAACCTGGTAAAACCTATACGCGCCATCAATTACTGAATTTAGTATGGGGTACAAATTTTGAAGGCTTCGAACATACAGTTAATACACATATCAGTCGATTGCGTTTAAAATTAGAAACTGATCCGGCCAATCCGGAATATATCCTGACGACCTGGGGGGTAGGTTATAAATTCAGGGAGTAACCATTACAATTACAAATCAAATGACTTCAGATACTAAATCTTCTCTCTTCCTTCGGGTGACTATTTTCTTTTTCTCCTTTCTTCTCATCTATACTTTGGTGATCGGATTTGTGTTTTTAAAATCTGCCCTCTCGTTTGAAAAGGAGGTCAATCAGAAGCTCAACAAAGACATAGCCGTCCAGATCGCTAAAGATGCCTCGCCCTTTTTGAACGGTTCAGTCAACGAGGGTAAAGTGCAAGATTTAATGCATTATCTAATGACTGTCAATCCAGGCTTAGAGATTTATGTATTAGATGAGACGGGAAATATCCTTACGTTCGTCGCGCCGAATAAAGTAGTCCAGTTAAAAAAAGTATCCCTGACCCCGATCCTGCGCTTTATCGAATCCACCGGTAATAATTTTAGTGAAGGAGATGATCCGCGCAATCCTGGAAAATCAAAAGTATTTTCCGCTGCACCGGTGATGGAGAATAATAAATTATTAGGGTATGTCTATGTCATCCTGGCGAGTCAGGAATATGATGGCATAGCGTCCAATGTTAAAAACAGCAGTTTTTTGCAATTGGCCGTCAAGACCCTGGGATTAATTCTAATTATTTCCTTGGTGATTGGGGTGATCGTTTTCAAAATAAATACAAAAAATCTCAGTCACATCATCAGAATATTTCGAATGTATATGGGGGGGGACATGAAAGCCCGGATCCATTTGCCTTCCGCTAGTTCCGAATACACCGTGATCGAAAAGACGTTCAATGACATGGCGGATTCGCTGGAGAAAAAAATTGTACAAATCCATGAGGTTGATACCTTTCGCAAAGAATTGATCGCAAATATTTCCCATGATTTGCGTACTCCGATTGCTTCCATTCTAGGGTACACAGAATTATTAATTGATAAAAACACAACGCTATCTGCAGAAGACCGGGCCAAATACCTGGCCATCATTGATACCAATTCCAATAAAATGAAAAAGCAGATTCAGGATCTGTTTGAATTATCGAAACTGGAATCAGCGCATTACAAGTTGCATGTCGAACCGCTGCATCTCGGCGAACTCATCACTGATATTTCCAACAAATACAAATTGCTGGCCAATGAGCGCGGTATTAATCTGAATACTATTTTTTCAAAAGATCTGCCAACAATCAATGCTGATATCGCACTGATGGATCGCGTCATCCAAAACCTGGTAGACAATGCTTTAAAATTTTCTAAAGGCGGTGACACCATCAATATTGAGATCGGACAGACTGCAAAAAATATCCTGGTCAAGATCAGCGACACAGGGGAGGGCATTGCTGAAGAGGACCTGCCATATATATTTGATCGCTTCCGTATTGGAAAAAATAATGAGACTTCGAATACGGGCTTAGGATTGGCGATCGTCCGAGCAATCGTCGAA
>JBDUDG010000259.1:0-4968 GCA_040003045.1 Saprospiraceae bacterium
CACTCCCAGTTCCAACTTCCATTAGATCGGGTCGGGTGATGATGACATATTCAGTATTGTCTGATTTATAATCGGTGAATTCTTTTTCATCAAGCTGCGTGATTAATTTGATGCCGGCAGAAGGATCAACTATATCGATACGCTTACTGACAGATATTTCCGGCCAGACAAATTCAACTCTGTTAAGTCCATCGATGGATGCGATCATCCTTTGCTTTCCATCAAAACTGTATATCACCGGTTCGATCCCCTGATGCGGAAATCCATCGAAGATAAAATGTTGGCTCTCTGACGGTCCGTTAATCAGTATTGAAGCCTGTGGAGTTGAATTTAATATTGTAGTATGTGCATAGGTCAATTCAACGCTTACTAAGGACTCACGACTTGCAGGATTAATGCTGGTGATCTTGAATTGATTGTCATCTATCAGAAGAGAAATTGGAACAGTATAGGTGAAATCCTTAATCTGAATATTTGTTGCTGTGATCGTATCAAGCACCTGGCTGTTCAATGACACTACAAAATAATGTAGCCTGTTAATTAAGTTGTCGGAATAATTGGTCGACGTCATCCGAAGATGAAGCGTAGCATCAGGCCCGGTGACGTACCTACTGAGAGCAGGGATTTGAACTGTGGTATTCGTTTCTGCTGCTTTACAAAATCCTTCGGCATGGAGATAACTGGAATAGGATACTGAGCCACCACCAGAAACGGGAAAATACAGATCATTATAACCTGCCGTATAACTGATCACTTCTGAATGTAAATAATAGGCGGCAGGAGCAGGCGGTTGAGAAGGATTATTTATAAGTGTTTCAACACGAAGCGGAGAATCAGTTCCTTCAAGTGTCAGATAATACACATTGTCATCTGTATACATGCTATGGTCCGGATGTAGCATATCTTCTGACGGTTTTGCAAAAAGATATTGATCCAATTCGCCCCGGTTTCTATATCCGTAAAATTCAATATAATCTGATCCACCGAATTGGGCATCAGTAGATACGTAAAGTGGAACCTGTACACCCTTATTGAAAATTCGAAATTTTGCACCTTGTGCTGTCTCTTCCGCGATACCTGCTCCTTGTAAGACTGAAAGAGATATCCTGTAAACGCCATCCTCGTTCAAAGAAAATTTATAATACTTCTGTCCGTATGTGATCCATTCATTTCCGACAAGCGTATCCTGTCCCTGGATCATCTGTCCGAAAGAAAGCTGTACTGAAAAAATAAAGAGGAGAATAGAGAAGAGTGCCCTGTGTACCGTCATAATCCTGGGTTTTTAGCTCTTAGTGGGTCTTCAAAGTTACGGTTTTCAGGTCGAATCTCGCACGAATGATCGGGGAAAGGGAAGTTGGATGACGTTAAGACTTCAAAAAGGCTAAAACCTGATGGGTAAAGGTTTCAGGCTGATCTGCATGCACCCAGTGTCCTGCATTGCTTATGATCGATTCTACTGCATTCGGAAACAGGCTTTTGATTTCTGTCCAATCCTCGTCCGACACAGAATTTGACTGTTGGCCCCGGAGAAATAATACAGGTTTATTATATGTGTTCCGCGTTGAAATATTGTCCATAAGATCATCATAATGCGCTATCAATACAGGCATATTTGCTTTCCATTCAAAACCATCCTCAGGTATTCGGGCCAGATTTTTTAACAAAAACTGGATGGTCGCCTGATCATCTCCAAGATAGGCTGTAAGTAATTCTTCAGCTTCAGAGCGATTTTTTAACTCCGATGGATGTATGGATTTTATAGCATCTATTTCAGCATGATGGTGTGATTGATATTTTTTTGGAGCAATATCGACCACGATCAGTTTGTCCACTTTATCAGAATGTTCGCATGCAAATTGCATTGCTACTTTTCCACCCATGGAATGACCCATAAGGAAGACAATATCAAGATGAAGGTCGTTAAGAAGATCAAGAATATCCTCTGCCATCACTTTGTAATTCATCTCTTCACTATGTGGAGAACGGCCATGATTACGAAGATCCACGAGGATGCATTGGTATTTATCCTCCATCATACGTGCTATAGTCCGCCAGTTGTCGAGCATTCCAAATAGGCCATGAAGAATGACAACAGGGGCTCCCTGACCAATTAATTTATAATTCAATTTCATATCCTCTTTCTTCCAGCCACTTGTAAATTAATTCTTCTTCGAAACCACAACTCAGTGCAAACATTAATATCCGTCTGGCCTCATCTGATTTATTTGATGTGGTAACTTCTTTTTGTTTTTTTGAAAGCAGGTCATGCAACACTTCTGTATACTCCTCCTGAGCAATATTAGTCAAAGCTTGTTGCGTCATAACCGGATCAATATTTTTTAGTTGAAGGGCATTTTCGATTTTTATTTTCCCCCATTGGCCAAGGTTCCATTTTTCTTTTACATAACTGGTGGTATACCTGTGGTCGTCCAGGAATTTTTCTGCTTTTAGTTTCGTCAGAATGATTTCAGTTTCTTCCATGGGCAGTCCCCAGGAAACAAGTTTCGTCAGAACATCGTGAGTACATCTTTCTGCGTCTGCACAATATTGCATGATACGTTCCAGGATAGGTTTGCCCGAATTTTTCATTTCAAAGGATAATTCAAAAGTTAAGCATTATCATACAATTACTAATCCGAGGATCCTTAATTCTTCATGACCATCTGCTGCGATAATCATAAAATATCCGCCTCCACCAGCTCCACAAAGTTTCATATACACTCCATCTTTCATTGAAAATTCATCCCAGATCTTTTTGATATGATCCGGAATCATTTCGCTGAAATATTTTCGCTGGAATTGACTGATCATGTTAAGGCATTCCCCGAGCATTTTATTTTCACCGGAAAGATAAAAATGGATAGCATGCTCAACAACTGGAATAAAATACTTTTGAATTTTATCATTGAATTCCGGTTCAAGAGACTTGTGCTTGTATAGTTTAACCAAAGGCTCTGTTTCACGTCCCACTCCGCTGTCAAGCAAATATATTTTAAATCCGGTCGGCCATCCCGGATCATCCACTAACCTGTATTGTCCGGTTTCGTTTTTATAAACTGCTTTTTGAGTATACGAAATCAATGGATCCATACCAGAGCTCGTCCCATGAAAATAAGTCTCCATTGCAGCCATTTCTGCCTGGATGTGATCGATGCTATCCGGTTCTTCAAAATACCGGTCATACATCGCAGCTACCAATGCCCCTGAACTTCCAATACCATAACCCTGCGGAATGGTTGATTGAAAAATTAACCCATTTTCCAGATCTGATATAATTCGTGCTGATAGTTCTTTGTGAATGATATTTCTTTCCTCTAACCAGTCCACAAAAGGAAGCAAACTGCTTTTTGTATGTTCATTTTGCTTTGTCCATGAGCCATGATATTGCTTCAGCGGAACGGCAAGCGCTTGTGATCCGCTCAGTACAGAATATTCTCCAAAGAGCAAAAGTTTCGCGGGATAAGATTCATTGCGTTGTGCCATCAGAGGTTCATCTGTCTAAAAATGAACTCCAATTCGTATCGTGTACCGGAACAATATGAAGCTCATCTTCCATAAAAGATTTGATCGGCAACCAAACTGATTCAAGGTGATGATTAAAAATAGAGGATCCAATAATGTGTGTTCCTGCATCAGGAATGGCTAATTCCTTTTTTTGCGAATCTGATGTTCCCAGCTCAGCAAACATTTCTTTCATTCTTTTCACGGACACAACATGATCCTGTTGGTCATCATTTTTGTAATAATACAGCATCAATACAGGGTCATCAATTTTGGCAAAAACGGTAGCTGTCATAGTTTCATTGATTAATGCTTTTAGCCTTGTCAGCGCTTCTATACGATAATGGGTGTACCAATATTGTTGCGCCAATGGAGGAGCATCCCATCCATAATATTTTGAGCCCATTATTTTCCTGGCGATCTGCAATCCCCAATGGCCTGCCAGCATGGATGAACGCGGATCGTACATATCCACATTTGGAGAAAGCATGATATGCGCCTCGACCAGATCCGGATATTTCGATGCTAAATAGAGATCAAATGTGCTGCCGGTCGAACATGACAGTACAATTACTTTTTCTCCAATGGCTTTTCCAATTTCAATGGCATCAAGTGCAGATTGCATCCATTTCCCATCATCGATATTGAGCAAAGGATCGCTTCCTTTCAGTCCATGTTCCGAAAGTCTTGTCAGGTATAAATTACATCCATACCTGTGTGCAAGTGCCTCATGGATCGGATCTCCTTCCTCCTGGCTCGCTCCATTTCCATGCAGATAGACAATGCTGTAGGGTGTCTTTACAAAACCACTATCCCAGATAATCCTGGCTTCGTTATCAGGCTTTATCGGAAGTGAAGCTTCAACCCGTGTCAGGCTGTCATCAAGATGCTGCAGGTCACCATGGTATGATGACAAATGAAGATTTGAAAAATCAGGTTCTTCCGCTTTAGGTCCAAGAAGATAAATCAATGCGATCACACCGATCATGGTGGCAACCACCAAAGGCCATCTCCTCCTCTTCATTTTTGATTTGCTTTGTTCTTCTTCCTTTTTCAACTATAGCTGATTATTCAAATAAATAATATTCAATTTTGAGTCTCGCATTATGGTCACTAATTGCACGAATTAGCACTAATTTATTTTGAAATATCCCGTTTCCTTTATGCTGTTTGCAAATTGCTTATTGTATTCTCCATTCTTTCTGCACGAGGCCCGTTGCTTTTGGCCGCTAATTCACGCTAATGCTTATTGCTAATTGCCTATTGCCTATTGCCTATTGCCCATTATTTCCGTTCGATGTTCGTTCCTACTGAAAAGCGGATCACACTGCACTCGTTATTCGATCCTGCCCAAAACCGGGATTGTCGTGCTGAGCCGAGTCAAAGTATCCGCTGTGCTCGATATTCGTTATTCATTATTCATTATTCGTTATTCTGCATTCTCAGAGATCTTTGTGTCTTTCCCAA
>JBDUDG010000034.1:0-16712 GCA_040003045.1 Saprospiraceae bacterium
TTGTCCAGGGCAATCAATGATGATGAAACTTCGATCACTGAAGGTAAGATCAGGATCATCAATGGTAAAAAGGTCCAGCAAGTTGTGATTCGTCAGGGCACGCCGGGAGTACTCGTGTTGATGCCAAAAGATGACCGTTTTGGAATAAGTTTTGAAAAAGCAGATAACGATGCATTCCTTATGTTCGGTCCTAATCCGAAATATGATGACCGTTTTGCATTGCTTGCCCAGGATTGGGAGCGTGAAAGTGGCAAGATCCATTACAAAGGCCAACTATATACAGTGGATGCTGGAAGCGCTTATTCAAGTCTCATGGTAGATCTCAAACGTGTCGGTCAAAATCAATATGAAACCAAACATGTACAAGGACGGAAGGTCAATGAATAATGAATATTGAATAACGAATATTGAATAACGAATATTGAATAACGAATAATGAATAATGAATAACGAATAACGAATAACCTCCTAAGTTCCTTTTTTCTTACGTTCTTATGTTATTACGTTCTATCACTCATTGTATGCCTTTTAAGAATGGGACAAATTTAAATTTTCCGAAAGCCTTACTTTCAACCTTACCATTTTCAAGAAGTGTGTAGCGCCACATGGTCTGACTATGTTCATCACCAATAGGAATGACTAAATGACCACCGATAGCGAGTTGTTTGATCAGAGATTCAGGCAAGGTGGAGGCGCCTGCAGTGACAAGGATTTTATCGAAAGGTGCGAACATGGAAAGACCCGAATATCCATCACCAAGAAAAGTACGGATGGCTCTGTAGCCCATTTCTTTCAGTAGTTTTTCTGTTTTTTCAAATAAAGCACTTTGTCTTTCAATTGTATAAACTTTCGCACCAAGCTCTGACAATATGCAGGCCTGATAACCTGAACCAGTCCCCACTTCAAGTATTTTATCTCCTTTCTTTATCTCCAGTAAGCCGGTTTGAATTGCTACAGTGAGTGGCTGAGAAATTGTTTGGTCGCAACCAATTGGGAACGCTACGTTTTTATAAGCCCATTCTTCAAATGCTTTTTCAAGGAATAGATGCCGGGGTACTTTGGACATGGCAGTCAATACTTTTTCATCCCGAATACCTTCCTGGCGAAGTGTATCCATCAAATGCATACGAAGTCCCTGATGCTTGTATGTATCTCTACGCAAGTTTGTTTATTTTACCCAGAAGTTACGAAATGACCGGGAAATCGAATATTTATACTCTTTCCCAAATCTTTTCAGGAGGCGAAGCTAATTATTTATATTATAAAAAATAGTAATATATGAGTGATATTAAATTTGGGACTGATGGCTGGAGAGCTATCATCGCAGATGATTATACAATGAAGAATGTAATCAGGGTTGCAGAAGCAACTGCAATTTTCCTGGAGGAGCGTGCCTTTCAAAAAGTAGTGATTGGGTATGATTGCAGGTTCGGAGGAAAAATGTTCGCTGAGGTGACAGCACAGGTGATGGGAAACTATCAGATCGAAGTGGTGATGTGTGATCATGTCGCGTCAACTCCTATGGTATCACTGGCCGTGCGAAAACTTGGTGCAGATCTGGGCATTGTCATTACTGCAAGCCATAACCCGCCTTCATACAATGGATTCAAATTAAAATCTTCGTATGGCGGTCCTTCCATTCCTGACGATATCGCAGCGGTAGAAGGACATATTCCGGACAATGCTATGAAACACCTCGTATCATTGGATGCTATGATCGCAAAAAAACTTTTATCCTATGCAAATCTTGAGGATATGTATTATGATCATGTCCTGTCATCATTCGATCTCGATGCAATAAAAAATGCTGCTTTTAAAATTGCCTATGATGCAATGTATGGTGCAGGTTATCTAATCTTTCCACGCATTCTTCCTGAAGCTACTGTGCTTCATTGTGATTATAATCCATCATTCTATGGCCAGGCACCGGAACCAATAGAACGTAACCTGGTTCCTTTCAGCAATCTGATCAGGAGTGATCCAACAATTCAGATAGGAATAGCGACAGATGGTGATGCGGATCGCATCGGTATGCTGGATGAAGATGGATTATTTGTGGATTCACATCACATTCTTTTGCTGCTGCTATATTATATGCACAAGGTGAAAGGATTGACTGGAAAAGTGGTGATTACTTTTTCAGTAACTGATAAAATGGTTCAGCTCGCAAAAAAATTCGGCCTGGAATATGAAGTTACCAAGATCGGTTTCAAGTATATCGCTGAGATTATGACAAAGGAAGATGTATTGGTGGGTGGAGAAGAGTCAGGAGGGCTTGCTGTAAAAGGACATATACCCGAAAGGGATGGTGTATGGATCGGTTTATTGATCCTGGAATTTATGGCAAAAACAGGTAAGTCACTACGACAACTTATTCAATTGGTTTATGATGAAGTCGGAACATTTGCATTCGATCGCGATGATCTGCACATTACAGAAGAAGTTAAGAAGTCCGTTCTTGTCAAATGTCATGATGATAAGTACACATCTTTTGGTCCATATAAAATCGAGCGCACGGAGAAGCTGGATGGGTTTAAATATTATCTGAATAATAACACCTGGGTCATGATTCGTCCTTCTGGCACTGAACCCGTATTGAGGGTATATTGTGAAGCAGCTGACCGCGCAATAGCCCGAACGACATTAGATGCGGTGAGAAAAGAATTGCTGGGATAGGATTTTGTAAAACAATAAAATGAAGCAACGCAAATTCAAATTGGGGCTCATGCGCCGAATTTCCTTTGCCAAAAATGCTGATGCCGCTGCCGATTTTTATTCAACAGATGCACAGAGCCTGGCAAATAATGATCTAAAATTTTATAGTACTAATTTCTGATCAGGGTTAATTTCTCGCTCTGACCTCCTCTGTTCATATCGAATATTAAGGTGTCCTTTGTGAGCACAGGAATCTTTACCATCATTTTTATGCCCCCATCCGGAGTGGTGAATAATTGGCTATTGTTGACATAATAGGATCCATTTTCAACGTTACCGGTATATTCAAAAGAATATTTTCCATCATCTTTAAAGGTGAAGATGGCATCAGATGCAGTGTGGCCGGAGGGACTTCCATCGACGAGCCATTCGGAGCCTCTCCATTTGCCAATGATCATATTGACTTTTTCCTTATCAGTGCATGCCTGAGGTAAAATTGTGAGGAGAAGCATGAATAAAATTAGGCTTTGAATTTTCATTATTGTATTTTATTTAAAACCAATATTTCAAAATTACAATTAAACTCCAATGTTTTGAATAAGGATATATTTTTTTAGAAATAATCGCTAATTGCATACATTCTTAATCGCGTCTTCAGCAGTTTTAAAACCAAAACTGGCGGATTGACGGATATCATTACAAGCTGCTTCTTTGTCACCTAAACCATATTCTGCCATACCGCGATTGTAATAAGCTTCCATATATCCCGGATTGAATTCAATGGCTTTAGTATAATCTGCTATTGCTTCAGCATATCTTTTCAGGTTGGTATATATCACACCTCGATTGCTATATGCTTTCGAATAATTTGGTTTGAATTCGATTGCGGAAGTATAATCACGGATGGCTTCATCAATTTTTTGTTCGTTCATATAGAGCATGCCTCTGTTAAAAAAAGCGATGGCGAAATTGGGTTTGAATTCCAGGGCTTTATTGTAATCATTCAGTGCTTCTTCCTTCCGGTTTAATGCCCTCAGTATATTGCCATGATTGACTAAGGCTTCCGGAAAATCAGGTTTAAGTGCAATTGCCCTGGTGTAATTTTCTAAGGCATCATTTAATTTGTTTTCGTTCATCAGGGAAAGGCCGAGATTTGAATAAGCAATCGGGATGGTCTGAAATTTTCCAATGACATCCTGCCACAAGGTCAAGTCAGTTTTCCAAATATGTGTTCTGACTTGCGTGAGGATGCAAAAAAAAATTGCAAAGCCAGCGATTATTGTAATACCAATCCATTTATGATTTTTTATCCACAGATACTGAAAGCCCACACCACACAAATAGAAGATACCAATGGACGGAACATAGCAGTACCTGTCTGCCATGATAGCATTGCCAACAGGTAACAATTGAAGTACCAGAAATATTGTAGCTGCGAAAAACCCAACTCCAAAAAATATTTTTTTCGTAAACCGCAGTGAATAAAATATTGAGGCAATTAAAGCCAGAACAATTAAAATGTATCCATAATAAATCCATGGAATCCCGTTTCCAATCCTGGCGGGATAAGGATAATAAGCACTTAGATTAACAGGTAACAGAAGTTTAGCCAGGTAAGTAATAAAACTATAGCTCGCAAAGGCAATTCGCTGAAAAAACGTAAAAACAGTATAATCCTGAACAACGTCGGGAGCTTTCTGAGCGGCAACTGCAATGGCTCCAAACAAAATAGCAAGAATAAAAAAAGGTATTTTTTCCAGGATTACCGCCTTGTTTATTTTCCTGCTTTTCAAATAATCAGTTAATAAAAGGATGATCGGAAGTGATGCGCCCATGCCTTTTGAAAGTAATGAGAATAGGAACATCACGAGGGCCAATACGTAATATTTTCTTTCCTCTGCTGCAAGATATTTTAAATAAAAAATACATGATGCAAGAAAGAAGAATGTATACATGAGATCTTTCAGTTCAGCAACCCATGCCACGGATTCCACGTGAATAGGATGTATGCCGAACAATAGTGCCGCTACTAAGGCAATTCTTGTTTCCTTCGACAGTAGTTTTATTGCATAGAAAACAAGGCTAACATTCAATAAATGAACAAGTAAATTGACGGTGTGGTATCCTGTTTCACTTAGGTTGAAAAGATGATATTCGATCGCCAGCATTAATATCGTTAGCGGATGATAATTGGCCATCACGTTGGTGGAAAAAATGTCTTTCAGGTTGAATGAATAAATCAGTGCATTGTCACGGACATAATAAATGTCATCCCATGCTAAAAATGTATTGTGTAGGACCGGTAAATAAATAAAAAAAGTCAGAAGTAAAATGGCGACTAAAAGACCCGCTGTCTTCCAGTTGATCATGTTCGGAACATTGCCTGAAGGTATCTTGGTCTTTTTCTTTTGCTGAATTTGCTTTGCGACTTGCTTTCCTTTCATGAAGAGATTAAAATTTCAGAAAAACAGAGCATATATTTTTACACTATTTGATGAAGTCTTAAATATAAACATTATGTGACGAGAAGAAAACTTTATCAGTTTTAGGCTTTTGGAAAATCAAATACCTCCCTTAATATCCGAAGAGCTGACAAATGCCTTTCATAATCAAACTACCGCGGTTATGAATGCTCTTATTTGTAAGAACCGGATTAAAAATTTTTACATTTTCAATAGTCAAAGCTCCGTCATTCAAAATGCCGGCGTCAATGGCATTACCGCAAATAATATTGATATTTTTAAAGGAAATAATTTTTCCGGTTGGAATATTTACTGAATTTGTTGTAAAGGATTTTAAATACACCGGTTGACCATTAGGTTGTATTAGGTTTATATTTCGATTAAATGTAAGTGGTGCCGTCGTAAGCCTAATCGTATCATTAACTATAGAGGGTTTAAAGTGAAGCGTATCACCTTCCGTCGCTCCCAGCAACGCATTTCTCAAACTGCCGGGTCCTGCGTTATTTGTATTTCTCACCCATAAAGCTAGACTGTCGAGATCAATTCCTGAAAGACGGCCATTTACCCCATCGACGCAAAGTGTCACATAATGGTTGTTCATAAATTCCAAACCTTCATAACCTCGCGTGATCGTATCAAGGCCCGTCGAAGAATAGTCGTTGTAAATACCTGTTCCCGAAAAGAACTGATCACCAGTGAAATTTCTGAATTGCCAAATGCGGCCATAAGTAGTCATGGAAAGGATCGTTAGATCTGGACTGATTGCAGCAGCTGTTACATTATATTTTGCCGGATCTTCGGTTGGTGACATTTTCAGATTCACTTTGCCCATGTATTGTGCGACAAGGGGGTTTTGCATACTGCTACCGTTGTTCAGATTGAGCTTAAATAAATATGTATAACCATCTATCCATCCGCCGCAATTGTTCGTGACTTTGCTCCAGATATTTTTTGTAAATAAATATATCGCACCACCATACCAAATCACCGCTTCACAATTGACAAATACTGTATCTGATACATGACAATTATTCACATCATAACCAGTCAAAGGATATTTGAAATAATAAGTTAAGGGTGTTACGGAATTGGAATCCGGATTATTTAATGATGCCAGCGACAATTTGTGAATTTTAAAAATAAATCGTGGAGGACATTCTACCGGATCGCTGTTGGCATTGCAATTTTTGCCGGTCTGGCACAGATATATATTTCCAGTATTGTCATTGGCCAGTTCTTCCCAATCTAGATTTTGTGCATTCAAAATGTTGACCTCTTTTTGAATGGTAATAGTGGTCTCTCCGGATGCTGTCAGTATTTTATAAACTTTCGTTGTTGCATTGCCCTGATCATTGTGAGTCCAGAGTGAAATACCATTGTTGTCGAGCGCCAAACCGGAAGCCTGCGTTATTTCTGAAGTTGGTCCAAAGCGGCCTTTTTTATCAGGCACCACCAGGCCCTGGTAAACCTGGGCATGAATAGTATTAAATAAAAGAAGAATAGGCAATATAATAGCCAGTCGATACATACAGTCCAATTACAAGGGGAGAGCAGTGTAAAGATAGGGAGAAAACGAAGAGCTGTGGATCTCTTTTTCTAATAAATGTATTATGGATACATTTTTAATTGTTTTACCTGGTCCGAAGTGGCAGGAATGATGCTGACTGCTACACCTCCTCCTTCTGCCATATTTACTTTAATAACTGAGGAATTGGAAACAATATATTTCTCGATCTTATATGATTCAGGATTATTTTTCCAGTTGGCCTTTTCGCTATCCATATAAAAAGTGGCTAAATATTTTTTGTTTTGATCCAGAAAGGTCAATGGAAATGTAGCTGTCCGGCTTTTTTCATCAGTGATTGCGCCAGCAAACCAATTATTTTTTCCTTTCTCCTTACGAGCAATGGTAATGTAGTCTCCTGGCTCTGCTTCAATAATTTTCGTATCATCCCAATCAACGGCGACATCTTTAATAAATTGAAATGCGTCTTTATGGGCTTCATAATTTTCGGGAAGATCTGCCGCCATTTGTAAAGGAGAATACAAGGTCACATATAACGCTAGTTGTTTACAAAGTGTGGAGTGGATTTGTCTTTCCGGATGGCCTTTTGCAAAATTTCTAAGCTTAAATATACCCGGGGTATAATCCATAGGTCCGCCCATGAGACGGGTAAATGGCAGAATGGTTTCATGATCTACAGGATTGCCGGTGCTAAATGCATGAAATTCATTTCCGCGCGCTGCTTCACAAGCCATGAAATTTGGATATGTGCGATGTAAACCGGTTGGGCGTACGGGTTCGTGTATATCAATCATAACATGATGATCAGCTGCTTTCGTGATGGTCCGTATATAATGATTGATCATCCATTGACCATCATGATGCTCACCACGCGGGATAATATTTCCAACATAACCGGTCTTCACAGCTTTATAACCAAATTTATTCATGAATTGAAAAGCAGTGTCCATTTGTATATCATACGTAGAAGCGTCTGCAGCAGTTTCATTATGCATTATCATTTCCACGCCTTTCCTTCGAGCATAATTTTCAATGGCTTTGACATCGAAATCAGGGTAGGGTGTCACAAAATCATAATGACCTCCTATCCAGTTAAAGATCCATTCTTCCCATCCGGTGTTCCAGCCTTCTACTAACAATCCTTTAAAGCCTTCTTTTGACGCGAAATCAATATAGTGTTTGACATTTTCTGTGTTTGCACCGTGATGGCCATTTGGTATCAGGTGGCCATTTGATGAAAGTGAGTCCAGGTGATCAGCATAGTTCCAACCACTTTTCCCGGTCTGCATTTCCCACCAGATGCCGATGTATTTCATGGGCTGTATCCACGAAGTATTTTTTATAACAGAAGGTTCATTCAAATTCAGGATCATTTTTGAAGCGAGAATATCGGTTGCTTTATCGCTGACGATAATGGTCCTCCATGGAGTGATCGCAGGAGCGCGTAGATATCCACGATGTCCGACTGCATCAGGGACAAGACTGCAGGTCAAGCCATGAGATTTTTTATTGACATGTAATTGCATAGCTGAATAATTGATTAGCGCTGCTTCATGGATGTTGATATAGATACCTTCAGCAGTTTTCATCATCAGTGGCGTTTGCACTGCGTATTGATCTGGTTCACTTCTGTCACGAGTGCCAAAAGAAATCAAGGGTATTTTCCAGTCATCCACTTTGCTCAATTTGGACGTGGTGTATGCATATTCATTCGAATCAAAATCTCCAGGGATCCAGAATGTCTTATGATCTCCGGTCATATTGAATTGAGTCTCTTCGTTATTGATCTCAATATATTTGAGGTGTGGCTGTATTGGAAATTCATAACGGAATCCGACGCCGTCTTCAAACACCCGAAATATGATATTGAATTGAAGTGCAGCTTTTGTTTTTTGGATTAAATGAATGGTGAGTTGTTTGTAATGATTTCTGATCTGATTTACCTCACCCCAAACAGGTTTCCAGTTTTCGTCGAAAGAGGATGAATCAATCTTGACGATCTGGAAATCTTTGTCAAGGTGAATAGTATCGTTGAGATGAAAACCCATCAATGAGGGATTTACAACAGGTGCCTGTTTATAATAGACAGCATATTGAGGACTGCCGTTTTTATTTAAAGTGAAAGCCACCTTTACATTTGAAAGAGTGACGTTGACAGGTTTTACATTTTCTGCATTGTTTTTATTAACAAAGAAGAAAATCGAGAGAATGATGAGGAAGACTTTATGGATCATGGGAGCAAAATAATAAATAATGAAGAACGAATACAGAATACAGAATAAGGAATAAAGAATAAGTGCGCAGCCAGGTTCGCGCAATATGGAGGAATTAGGAAAGAATGCGGAAAGAGATTATTGCGAAATTTGATTCAATCCCAGTCAATCCTCTATATGTGAAAATCTGGTTAATCTGCATATACTAGTACCCTTTCAGCAGGGAAAGTAATATTTCCTGTTTTTGTTTTGGGTTGAGCATCTGCTCGTAATTAAATAGAGCATTCTCCCATTCACCGTAAGTTGCGTTGGGGAGGACGATGAATTTCCGGCCCCATTCTTCTTTAACCTTATCGACTTCAATTTTTCTGTCTGGTATGGGTTTTTTCTCGAAAAAAGATGTGAAATCATTTAGATTATCTCCCATGAGCATGACGATATTGTAATGTGTGGCTACGATTTGTCTTCGTGTTTCTTTTGATGAACTATTACTCATGAAAAGCATATGCTCAGTATTGGCATCAGGAAGATTCAGGTTCAAAAGATTTAGCAAGGTCGTTTGGATGGCGTTAGTATCCCGGTTACTGATATAAAAGATTGAAATGCCTTTTTTCTTGGCGAATTGTAAAAATTCTACAGCACCCGGAACTGCAGAAGCTGCTGATTTATCAGTCCATTCTTTCCAGGAAGTCCTGCTATGTTCTTTCCCTTCTTTGATGAGTTGGGCTTCACTGTAGCTGTTGTTGAGTATTGTTTCATCAAGGTCGGTGATGATGGCCAGTTTTTCTTTTCTGAATTTTTTCCTTGGAATTTCATTGATCCGCAATGTTGCGATATTGAACGCCTGATAGCACAATGCTCTGTATTCTGCTGCTGTTTGTTGCCATAATACCGGATATTCTTTTACAGAAAACTTTACATCGGTGTCTTGTGCATTGAGAACTGTTGACAGGATTAAAAGTGAAATGCAGATATAAAATAGTTTCATAGGGTGATGATTGATTTATATGATGGAATGTAGACAGTTGTCATGGTTTCTACATGCATCATAAACACAACCGGAGATCCATGTTGATTTTATGATCAACACCGCTGATATGAATAGTGTTTTCATGTTGTATAATTTAGGTTAAATATAAAGTAAAGCTCCTTTTAGCCCAAATGGTTTGTTTAGCTTTTAACTGAAAAGGTACACATAGCTTTTAACTGAAAAGCTTCACGTAGCTTTTAACCGAAAAGCTTCACGTAGCTTTTAGCCGAAAAGCTTCACATAGCTTTTAACCGAAAAGCTTCACGTAGCTTTTAACCGAAAAGCTTCACGTAGCTTTTAACTGAAAAGCTTCACGTAGCTTTTAGCCGAAAAGCTTCACGTAGCTTTTAACCGAAAAGCTTCGCAATTGCCCTAATGTGCTTCAATCAAATAGAGGGCTGAGATCTCAGATTTGCTAAGGTGGTCCTTAAGTTCATCATATTTGACAGTGGCTTCCTGCGCAAGTTTGTCAAGATCAAGTTCCTGTTGTTCCGTTAGGCTCAGGATAGCAGGATGAATGTAATATGATCTGCAAACTGCTATGGTGTTGCCAAGTTTTTCTGCTGCCTTTGCAACAACGCAATTGAGGAGTGATTTTTTTGGTGCGGATTCCAGTTCAGCTTTTGCTTCCGGGAACATTTCCAGTGCCCAAACAGTGCCTCCCCATGTTCGAAAATCTTTTGCTGTGTATTCACCTTCAGTGATCTCCTGTAGATAGCCATTCACATCATGTGAAAAAACCGCGTGCGTATTGCCATCATGATCCAGGTATTGAAATACTTCCTGACCTGGTAGCTCACTACATTCTCTAATCAAACGTGTTAATTTCTTTCCTTTTATTTGTGCCCTGCGGTAGAAGCCTCCTTTTGCTTTGAATTGAAATTCAACTGCATCACCATTTAATTTCAAATGTTTCCGTTTGAGTGTAGTAAGGCCATAAGTGCCGTTTTCTTTTTCGTATTCTTTGTTTCCAATACGAAGCGAGCTCTGATCAAGGATGCTTATGATCAATGAGATTACCTTTTCGCGTGGCCAGCCTGTTTTGTCGAGATCAAGACGAACTCTTCTCCTGATTTGAGGCAATGCATGTGCAAAACTAGTCATACGCTCAAACTTATGTTGATGGCTTCGACGATTCCATTCTTCGTGATAGAGATATTGTTTTCGACCTCTTACATCCATTCCTGTGGCTTGCAAATGCCCGTTTGGATTGGCACATATCCAGACATTTTTCCATGCAGGAGGAATACGAAGCTTACTGATACGTATCAGGTCTTCCATTCCTAAAACTTTTCGGCCATCGTCATCGAAATATTCAAAGCCTTTGCCCCGGCCTTTTCTTCGATATCCCTTATCTTCTACCGATACATGAACTAATGGTGGCATGAGTATAGATTGGTGAATAAAATAAATAGTCTGAGTGAAGTAGGTGAAACGCAATGGCCCTGCATATGTTCGCAGAAATGATTTCTACCTGAAAAAATGTTGAAAATCTATTAACAATGATCAGCCAGAGAATATATTCGTTCTAAAAGCGAAAAAAATTCAACGATTGTCTTTTCTATGTGTTGTTGTTTATTTGGAATCTGGGGCGCATAAGTATTATGCAGGATATGACCGAATATATTAGCTCATGAGATTATATGATTTGAGTTGTTTCAATTTTAAATCGTGTATTATAAAGGCTGATTATCTTAAATGTATTGAAGCAGATCATCACTGCCTTGTGGATTGTCAGGCATGTCTGAAGGCAATGTCTGGTTTAAATCAGCTAGAATAAAGACACCAGGATCGATGCAAATATTTTAGCATTAAATCCATTGATTGTTGAATTAATTAATTGCCCATTTCCATTTGTAAAAGAATTTTCTCCATTGCTTAAATTATAATCCAGACTGGCGCTCATGTTTAGTCTAGTCTTCCAGGAAAGTAAATAATTAAATTGTCCGTTCAAAGCGGGAGTGAGTCTATGCAAATCAATGGAGGGACCAAACCTATCCTGGGTGAATACATGCCGTAAAAAATAATCCATCGTGATATCCGCGAGAATAGATGAACGGTTGGTGGGAAACCAATTTTTTCCCCAGCCATTTTTGAAGGCAATTTCCAAGAATGAACTAACATCAATAAATGGTTCGAAGTTATTCGCGAGTTCATGACGACTAGTGACATCTAAATGCAATTCGTGAAAACGCCAACGCCCTTTGTGCAAATTAACAGGTGTTTCTTTTCTGAATTCAACCAGAAGCTCGGAGCCAATATCGGTTGACCTAGAATTAAAGAGGGGAAAGGAACCGGTTTTGGCTGCTTCCTTTTGATATGCCAGTTGCGGAGATAAAATAAACCGCCATCTTTTGCCGGTAAACCTCGAAAAAAATAGATTCTCAATCCAATTGTCTGTCAATACTGTGAAAAATCCAGGGTCATTCTGCACAACCCAATTTTTATCCAGCATAAAAGAATACAAATCACGAAGCTGCTGAATTCGATTGCGTCGATCATCAAAAATCCTTTTGTTTCGAACTTCTGCCATGAGGCTTGCAAATGCAAAAATATTCTCCTGTGTCATGCTCGTCGCATCAACACCAAGATCTGTCGCATCACTGAGAACAAATAATGCCATTGCCAAATCAGATACAGGTTCAATCCTTCCTTTTCCAAATCCAACAGAGGCGCTAATGTTTGCTATGATTCTGTTGTCCTTAAGTTTATCTGAATTATTGGTGGTGAATTGCAGATCCCGCTGACTGAGTAAACTTATGAACGTAGAGCCTCCAGTTTCAAAAAATGCCTGTGACCGGTATTTTCTCTTCACAGCCGAAAACTGAAGTATGGGTTCGTATTTCCTTGAAGACTCGCGGGTAAATATAGTGGAGTTGCTCCTTGATAATTCTAAATTCTGGAACGTAGATGCATTCCATGTGAATTGAAGATCCTTTCGATTGATAAACCAGGAATAGCTAAATCGTAAATCGGGAGAAATTAAGGATTGCTGTTCATGATCATCAAGAAAATTCTGATGAGAATCTGAATAGTTTCCGTTAAATGAGCCTGAAATATCCAGTGCCTGTCGGTCAATATCAGGCAATTTAAAATCTTCAAAGGAGATATGGTCAAAATTGATTTGAGCAGAAGATTTTGTGATCCCAATAAAAAAAAGGATCATGTAAAGCAGTAAAAAACTGGCTTTCATACATAATATTTTTTTGGTGAGAGAATAGCGATAATAAACTAAGGAATAGATTAAAGCCAGCGTTTAATCGGTACTAAATAAACTTCAATTATTTGGAGTATAAATGTCCTTTTGAGCTGTTGATTTTTAAGGTAAAGAAAAATTTGAAATCGTAATTCTTACCTAACGTCAAAAAAAAATTTCAAGTGTGCAGGGTTAAGTCAATTTTATTTGATTGCCCAATTACCTATTAGCAATTGCTCATTGTCAATTTCTAATTTCTAATTTCTATCTCCTATTGGTGCCTATTGCTTGACCACTTTCCTAAACTCAATCAACCCTTCATCCTCCAGTTTGATTATGTAAACACCCGGAGAAAAATGCGAAGTAGGTATCAACAATTTTTTAACCACATTACCTTTATGGATCACCTGCCCAAGTGCGTTCAGCATCTCAAAGCGAACCCCTTTTGGATGATTGATCAATTCAATAAATAATTCACGATTGACAGGATTCGGATAGATCTTTACAAAATTAAAATAGCCTAAATTTTCAATGCCTGTCATCTCTATCGTTATGGAATTTGAAGCTGCAGATGAACAACCATTTAATGTAACAATTGTATAAAAATCTCCATCGGTCAGTGCGATAAAATCCTGGCCGGTCTCGCCGGGAATTGGCCCATTTGCATCAAACCATTGATTTCCTGCAGATGCGTCAGAATGCAAAATATTTCCTTGAACAGTAACCACCGGCGTCGGTGGATTTGTTGCGTGCGCATGGATGATGATCGTGCTTGACACTACAGATTCACATCCGGCCTGATTGATAACCATAAAAGAATAACTTCCAGGAATGAGATTCGCGACAGTAACGCTCGAACCAGAACCCAAAATCTCAATTCCATCCGGAATTCTCTTCAAGGTCCAATTAAATGCAGAAGGAAGATTGTTGAGCACTACAGATCCTGTCACTGATGCACATGTAGGCTGCACCACCGATCCAATCAAGGGTTTAGAGGGCTTTGGCAGAATGGTTATATCCAACTGAGAAGCAGCACCATCACAAACTGAATTTCGTCCAAGCACAGTTATCGTTCCTGATTGTGTGCCAGCGCTGATATTTACAGAAATACTTTCTGAACTGCTCGTGCCTGTTACACCATTTGGCAATGTCCAGATATAAATTCCAGCTTCAGAAATTGGTTCTACCGAATAAATAATATTTTGCTGACCCTGGCAAACAATCGTATCTCCAGCGATTGGTCCTGCTGCATCCGGAATAGGTATAACAGTGACTTGCGATGTATTTGAATAATTAGTATTTCCACCATTTGTAACTGACGCGCGATAAAATGTAGTGGTAAACAAATCAGCAGTCACATAATTTTTAGTCATCCCGCCTGTACCTTCAGTCACATCTTTCCAGCCATTTATTCCGTCAGCAGATGACTGCCATTGGACACTCCCTTCAAATTCAAGAAGCTCAAGGGAAGCAGAAGTCCCTTCACAGATTTCTTTTGATTCCGGCGTACTCACTGGTGTTGATGAAAAAGGAATAGGAGTTTCCCACAAGCCTCTCCCGAAAGTTGCAGCCCGCATTCTAGAGTCCTGGAGATTCTGAGCATAGTAGATCTCAAGCTCACTGATCCTGACATTAGGTAAGTCCTGACTATATCTTGTCCATTCTTCATTTGCTCGTTTAGCATAAACACCTATATCTGTGCCTGCAAATAAATTATCCGACATCAACAATTTGTTTTCAATAACACTGCTCACAGGTATTGGTGGCAATCCGGCTGACTCATTTGTCCATGTCATCCCTCCGTCTAAAGTTCTGTATACACCCGGATTTGTATATCCTGATAGCGCAATCCACACTGTATTCGGATCATTATGTTTGATCGCGATTGATTGAATACTTGCCTGATTTGAAGGAAGATCGTTTGTCGTATTTGTCCAATGACCTCCACCATCTGTTGTTTTCCAGATATTAGAACTAAATGCTATGTACATCACCATTGGATTTGATGATGAAATGGCCATCGACTGAATGAGGCCGCCCGATGTATGAAAATTTGAAATTTTAGTCCATGTGTCTCCACGATCATCAGACTTCCAGACTTCAGCATATCCGGCATATAATGTTTTTGGATCGACAGGATCGATGATGAATGGAGTAATCCATGATCCATCCCCTGCATCAAAAGCAGTCACCTCTGTGTTGTTCTGCCAGTGATCAGTAGTCCTGAATATTCCACCGTAATACAAGGTGCCATATTGAATATTAACGTTGTTATAATCTATAAGGCATTCCATTCCATCGCCCCCGATCTGATCAAACCAAATAGCACCTGAATGTATTTTCGTGCCATTGTCCTGCAAACCAGTGATGATATCATCTCCATCCGTTTGGGAAACTCCAAGACGATACATTTGACTGATGGTGATGCCATTGGTTTTATCCATCCATGAAGCACCATTATTGTTAGATTCATACACACCTCCGTCATTTGTTTCGAACAGATCGCCATTGCTACGATAGGTGAGTGAATGTTTATCTGCATGGACTTCCTGTGCCAGATCACCCACCCAATGATTCAGCAATGTCCATGATTGGCCGCCATTTAGAGAGCCCCATGTATTTACCCCACCTACCACGATCTTATTCGCGTCTAGTGGAGATGCAGCGATGCAGAGATCATAATAACCCTGGCCTCCGGATTCACTTCCATCAGCTGAATAGGACAATAGATTTGAAACTGTTCCATCAAATACGAGTTGGTAAGAGGCGCCACTGTCGGTTGATTTATAAATTCCATAAAGGCCATTATTGCCATTTACTGCTACTGCGTAAACCCATGTAGGCTGTGCAGGTGATACAGCAAGCTCTATGCGATTTGCATTCGGATCGCTGAATACCGGGCCATCGAATGAAGTGCCATTCGTTGAAATATATATTTCACCATTTTTCGTAGAGCCATATATCACATTTGGATTGCCGGGCTGAAATTCCATATCACCAAATGTAATGGGTGACAATTGAGTATTCCAGGTTGTGCCGCCATCGGTGGTTTTGTAAACACCCACCGTAGTAGCTGCAATCAATATGTTGTTATTAGAGGGATCAATTAATAATTTGTTGATCATTTCATTATCATTGATGGAAAAGGTCAGACCGGTTTCATTCCAGGTGTTGCCATCATCAGTAGATTTCAATACGCCTAAACTCCGGTTGTCATATCCATCTTTATCACCCGTGCCGATATAGATAGTTTGTGACGCCCCATAATCAGAAGGGATGATGATATTGCTGACAGCAAGGACTCCATTGAGATCTGTCATGCTGCTCCATGTGTTGCCATTGTCTGTCGTTTTCCAAAGACCACCTGCTGCAGCACCAACCCAAAATGTTGAAATGTCACCGGGATGAAAAGCAATACAATTGAGACGACCTACACCTGAGTAGCCACCATTCGAATTGTCCGGGCCAAGAGAAGACCAATGCGATGCATCTACTACACGGGGAGAAGAGTGCGTCAGATTAAAATGTTCATAAACCTCTTGCGCAGTCTTTTTTGGAAATTCACCTGTAACTGGGTTGATCTCACTTTGCATCTCATATTCCCAGCGCTTGAATTGTTTCCAGCCTCTTG
>JBDUDG010000260.1:0-4915 GCA_040003045.1 Saprospiraceae bacterium
ATAAGGGCAAGAATCAGGGGGCAAAAACGATTGCAAAGTTAGAAATATACTGTTACCATCCGGGCCTTCCGGCAAATCATTTCCAGGTCCGGACAAATCTACTTAATCCTTAACACATTATACTAATATCTAATGTGTTAATTCCTCAATTTCTGGGTTGTTTTGGTAAATTAAGAAGGTCCTGGAAATAGAGACCTTAAATTCAGGCTCATGTCCCTTGGTTATAATCACAAAATCATGCCAAAACCCGTGTCATTACACTTCTTTCGCCCGCCAATTCACGTTAATTAATTTTATTATGGCTTAACCTGAACAATGCCTGTTGAGATGAGTTGACTGCCGGTTGCATTATAGAAAGCTGGTGCTGAATTGCTGAGGAGAGTGATTTGGCGACATGTTAAAATCCCCTGATTGTAAATGCCGCTGCCAGTTTGCAATGGTAAAGTGCCTCCATTCGCCAGTCCGCCCTGGATAGTGAGGCCATCCAGCAAAACATTTCCACCGCTGATCGTCACCACATGATATAAATTATCAGATGTATTGCTGATGGTTCCGATGTCACCGCTCAATGTGGTTGGATACATTCCGTCGACCCGCTGGTTGATGTTGGTTTCATTTCCCTGGAATCCTCCATAAATATTCAGACCGCCAGAGATAGTGAATCCTGTACTTCTACTCACATCCGGATAAGGAGAATAGGTCCCATCTGCGATCCATATTTGTGAAATGGAGGGACAATGTGCTGCATGATCAAGTGCCTGCTCGAAAGACCTGTAGGCATCTGTCCAGGAAGTGCCATCCTGCAGACCATTTGCATTTTGGTCCACATACAGTATTCCGCTTTCAATACAATTCATGCTGTAGGTGATCACTAACTCGGCTGATTTCGAGGGATCTCCATCATAGCTCCATGCATTGCGAAGACCAGATCCTTTGATCATCAGGACAAGATCATTCCCGTTGACCCATAATGACTGGTCGGTAATGTTTTGAATGAGATGTGAGATATCAGGAGAGGAATATTGCTGGTTGATAACTGACCAGGAAGCTGGTTGCCATTGAACTACCTGATTGGTTTTTGGTCTGAGGGTGATATTATATTTCCTGGTAATAAAAGTAGATGCATCTGCAGAAAGCTCTCCGCGTAAGATCCAGTCAGATGCAGATGAAGAAGCATCGTATGATGTCCACTTGATCCTTGCATCGGAAATATAGCTACCTGCCGGAATGGTAATATTTCTGAATCGCCAGCCAATGGTTTGCTGACCATTTTTTTCTGTCATCGTGAGGAGACCGCGGATAGTATTTACAGAACCATTGTCCTGGTGTTCTTCTGCATCATCGCTGGCGCTGCTGACCTTGCGGGATATCAGTCCTGCTTTCTTTTTCACTTGTGATGCTATCCACCATTCCGACAATGACGTTGTAGACATTTCAGCATAATAGCCATTTTCATATGGTTGAATATCTGTTGAGTCTAATGGATATGTATGGACCTGCGAAGTAACGTCATTTGAAAATAATCCATCTTCATTCGCACCGGAATAACGGATCGCCGTGATATCAAATGCGTCTCTCGCGGAGATGCATTGCGCGCATCCTGTTGCATTCACAAGATTATTTGCTTCAGTGGTGACGAAGTATGTTCGTAATTTGATCGCTCCATTTACAGGCAGCGAACTAGTCACGACCCAATTGCGTGATAAGAGATATAAACTATCCGTTATTGAAAAAGGCTGCATTGATTTAAATAAGCTCATCGTGACGTTGCCGAGATTTTGACCTTGTGGGTTGATGCTGAATATTCGTTGCCCACCCTGTTCAAAATGAATCCAGTTATTTCCGGAAACCGGGATGATTAATTGTAAAGCAGTTCCATTATAGATCTGTGCCCTGTCGTACACATTGATCTGATCTATACCGAGTCCTTCGAACTCTACACCCACATCACTTTGCATGACCCATCTGAACTGCACTGTTGTATTCGTTACAGGTATGATATTTCCACAAGTGATCCATTTTGACTGAGATCCATTCCACCGGTTAGAAGCATCGTTGTACCAATTTGTTCCGCTTCCTTGTGTACCAAGCTTGATCCAGTCTGTAGAACCTCCTATTCTGTACTCCACCCAAGCGTAGTCATATCCTGCTTCAAGTTGATATAGAAATGCAAAGGACAAGTAGGGTTGTGTGAATCCGGTGAAATCAAAACAGGGTGAGTAGAGGTACGATGTCTCGTCCGTATTGTAAGTACCTGTTAAATTGGTGGTCCAGATTTTTTGTCCTTCTGCTGCATGAGAGATCATTTCTTTTCCAGGCGTACCGGATTGCCATGATGAATTTATTCCTGCAGATATCCATCCATCAACACCTGTTTCAAATCCTTCCCGATAAGGAAAAGTGGTGATGAGTGGTGAATTGACAATATCAATCCTTAAAGTATCATTGCCATGAAAATCGTCCTGTGGGCTTGTCACCCATGCTACAAGATGATATGTTCCTGCCATCGTGAAGTCATAAGCTGGATTGAGAGTTTGATTGATCGATGTATTCCCTGCAATAGTTCCGAGCATCATGGAGTGAATGGATCCATTGTTTATCTGCCACGAAATGATTGTACTGTCGATCGGTTTATTTGTAGTGTTAACTAAATTGACATGCAATGACTCTGTGCCAAGGCCGCAGGATGCAACTTGTGGATAAAGTAATTGGTTGATGGTGACGTCTCGTTGGATAAGATAAAAAGAAATATCGTCAATCGTCTGGCCGTCTTCGCTCGTGGTCTGACCTGCAGTCCCTATGACATCGTGAGTAAATTTTACCTGGAAGGATGAGCTGAAATTCTGACTGTGCTGTACAAGACTGTTGCTAATATTTAGCCCAATGACATGTTGATAAATTCCGCGGAGGTTAGCATCATTTGGCAGATAAGTAAGGAGGAAAAATGTATCCTGATCTGAACCTCTTATCCAGACGGCTTCAGTGTTGATCACATCGGTTATAATTTCGTGGTGCATAAAATAGAAGCTCATCAATACCACATTGGACATGGCTGAATAACCGGACATGTTCTGCGTCATAAACAGGTTTGCATTTTTGGAATTGGTGTTCTGCGTGGCATCAACGGTCAGGGCTCTTTGTCCGGAATGGCAAAATGGTGTGCCTGCAAATGTTCTGACCCGGGCGGTAGATTCCAGATCGACATCCCATGCATCAAGACCAGGCAATCCAATTATGTCCGTTAGAATCCGGGCATCAGGAGCTGCTTCAAAATCTTCTATCACAGGGAGCGTGATGACAGCATTCGACAGTTGACGTATGTTGATCCTGAGTGTGTCATTTAAATGAAATGGATCAGATGGATAGGTAGACCACACTTTTATTGAATAGGATCCGATGGCCGAAAGATTTGCCATTTGATTAAAGCTAAATATTTGACCTGCACCTGCATTTAATGTTCCTGCAAATGACTGAGAGATGGCTGTTCCATTATTGATAGAATAGGAACAAGAAAATCCGGTTGCATTAGTGCTTCCTTCATTAGTAATATGAATTTTAATCGTTTCTGATGAAGTTAGTTCTGATGAAGTAAATTTTCTTCCTGATCTTGGTTCCGTGACAGAATCAAGTCTTATATCCGAATTCCAGGTACATTGATTTCCTCCTGCTGGAGTGATTTGAACAGCGGGAGCACGCAGTCCCTGCTGACCAGAAGCAAAAGCCGCAGCAACAGTAATCCAAGCAACAGAGTCAGGTGCAAATCCACCGAGCGTAATTGAATTTGAATTCGTTGTGCTTAAAGAAATTAGTTTTTCATTTTTCAGCATGAACACTTCATAATGATCTGATGATGGAACAGGCGTCCATGTCAATTGAATATATCCATTGCAGGGAGTTGTGGCCGTTAAGTTTGCTGGAGGGGCTAATATGATTGCATAATTATTGGAAGAGTCCTGCATTCCATTTGAGGCGGTGACCCTTACCTTTAGTTTTTCTGTTGGAATATTTGGAACAAACCAATCCTGATATCTTTGGCTTGAAGGAATATTGTTAGACAATAAGGTCCATGGTCCTCCACTAGTCGTTTTATATTCTACTTTAAATGTAGATGAGCCTGTCCCATAAGCATCCCATCTTATGTATTGTTTATCGTTCGGTAATGAAATATTTCCCTGTTTGAATACTTCACCACCATCTGGAGACTGGACTGTAATACCTGTGTGTTGAATATCCCAGGACAACCATGCAAGCTGAGGCCCCATTGGAACCTGATATCCTTTGATGCTAATCGTATACGTTCCTGCAACAGGGGTTTGAATTGTGATTTGCTCGTTATTATTTAAATGATCAGGACCGAATGTTGCAGCAGCAGAAACACCTGATGGTGTGTAATTCAGGTGCCAGGGTTTTGAAGTATCACCATTTGGAGAGATCACCACCAGGTCGAGGTCATTGACCAATGCTACTGTTTCATAGGGTGCGGCCGGAGGATCGGACCACATAAGCATGATATCGATTGTAGCTTCTCCGGCAGGCAGGGTTATGTTTTTAATTATGGTTTGTTGGTTGTCGACGAGAACAGAAGTGTAATGATGTGTTTCAAGGATCTCTGCTGAACGAACTCCATTGATGCGACCATAACCAAAAATATAATCGGGTCCTGCTGTACCAAGGTCATCGGCGCCGTTGCAAATGACATTTTTGATCAACGTTGCATTGGGCAGGCTATCGTTGTGTAATTGTTTATAGCGCTGATATAAAAGTGTTGCAGTGCCTACTGTAGCGGGTGATGAAAAGCTTGTTCCGCTGTTGCTTGTATATGTATTGTTTGGAAACGTACTGAATCTTCCCAGGCCATATGCTACTACTTCAGGTTTTAGTCTTCCATCGTCCACAGGGCCACGGCTTGAAAAAG
>JBDUDG010000261.1:0-4902 GCA_040003045.1 Saprospiraceae bacterium
GGTTCGGTGCCGGAAGGTTTGTTTTCAGACTTGCAGGAATAATAGGCAAGCAGTGTAACTACAGAGAAGAGGATAGCTAGTTGTTTCATATTTGTTTTGGAAAATGTAGACGAATGTAAAAAAGAACTGATATATAGGATGGATTCTTAGACGAATGTGTCAGAATATATGCTGTAGTGGACGCGTTCGACTCATGAAATTGCTAAGAATAAATTGAACAGATAACCAACTTTAACCTCCCATAGAATCATTCTCATAATTCAAAGGAACTGTAGTCACTTTTTCCAATATCACAGCGCTATTGGATTTTGTAAGTGCATTTAGCAGTATGATCCCAAGGGCCGTGATAAATACCAACCTGAGGAGACTTAAAATTTCCCAGGTAGAAGCGCGTTTCAAAAGAGAAGGATCTACCATATCCTGATAAGGAGTTCCGGTAATCGATATCAGCTCAGGAACAAAAAATATAGCGGTGGCTACCAGCACCAGGAAGTAACTGACCAGCACAAAAAGAATTGATTTCCTGCGGTTGTTATTCCAATTCGTAATCAGGGAAACGATCAGCAAAACGATTGTAAGCGGATGGATCATCATCCAGAATGGCGCCGGGTTAATTCCGTATTTCCCATTGAACATACTTAGTGAAGAGGGTGGTGCTGCACTCCAGGTAGGAACCATCACTACATGTTCGTAAACTCCTCCGCCGATAACGATAATGAAACATAATGTTGCCAGAATGAGAAAGAGATTTTTAACAGGGATCATATCAGTTTTTTTTAAATTAAAGACAACTCACATATTCGTAAAAGAAAATTCAATCATAAGTTTATTCCTCCACTTGCTTCAATCCGTTGGCCATTGATCCATTCGGATTCTTCGGAGCAGAGGAAGGCTATTATTTTTCCAACATCATCTGAATTGCCCATACGTCCAAGAGCTGTTGCTGACATCAAGCCTGCCTTTCTTTCAGGTGGTGAGTTGCGGATGATGGCGTTGTTAAAATCGGTCTCGATAGGACCGGGAGCAAGGACATTGACAGTAATACCTCTTGGACCCACTTCTTTTGCAAGATATTTTGTGAATATTTCAATGGCTCCTTTCATTGAGGCATAGACGGAATATCCCGGATTTGCAAAGCGAGTAGTACCCGTTGACATATTAATGATTCGGCCATTGTTATTCATCATCGGAAGCAATTGCTGACAGAGGAAATACACACTTTTGAAATGAATATTCATAAAGCGATCGAAATCATCTTCAGTGACTTTATCGAAGGGTATAGTCGCTCCCACGCCGGCATTATTGATCAGAAAATCAAATTTATCTGTATTCCATTTTTGGGCCAGGGTAAATTGAATTTGCTTGACAAAATCAGCAAGAGAATTGAAATCACCCGAATCATATTGTAATGTCGCAGCCATACTTCCTCCTGCTTCAATTTCATTGACAACATCATCCGCAAGTTCTTTTTGTGAATGGTAGGTGATGATCACATCATGTCCTTTCTCTGCTAATCTGAGCGCGGCGCTTTTCCCTAAGCCTCTGCTACCGCCTGTGATCAATGCTATTTTTGCTTTCATGAAACTAATTTACGATTTACGATTTACGATTTTGGATTTACGATTTTAAATAGTTTTGAACTGTCGCACAAGGCTGAGTGAAGAGGAAGTGCACTGAGATGTGTCGAAGTGTCGAAACATTGGATTTTAGTTTTCTTGTTGTTTTTTTTGCCGAAAATTTCGCAAATTAACGCAAATTACTTTTTTACCTCAACCTCAACCTCAATATCAACCTTCGCCTTCGCCTATTTATTTTACAAGTGTCACATCCCCTTTGAAGATCTCACTGCCCCCATCTTCGTATTCTACCTCAATGTAGTAAGCAAATACTCCGGGACTCATAGTCATTTTATGAAATGTGCCATCCCACCAAAATTGTGGTTCAGACATAAGGAAGTCATTAGCAGAATAAACCATATTTCCCCATCTGTCAAAGATCATGTATTTGGTCACATTGACATTCGAAGCATCCAGCGTTGAGAGCTGGAATAAATCATTGATGTTATCCTGGTTAGGAGAAAAGCTATTAGGAATATAAATTTTGCAATGCTTTTGAGCCACATGAATAATTGTATCTATCTGACAGCCATTTTCATCCGCAATAATTACCTGATGGTCTCCTGCAGGAAGATGATGATATGAAAAGACAGGCTGAAAAGAACCTCCATCAAAAGAAACCGTGAGCTGGCCTGTACCTCCGGAGCTATGAATGACAATGCCTCCGGTGAGTTCTTCGCATGCTGTCGGAGAGGATTCCAATGCATCAATGACTACAGCATTTGGTTCAGCCACATTAACAACCGCCCTTGCAACACAGCCTGCCTCGTCCTTCATGTCAATAGTATAAATCCCTGAAGCCAGATCAATGAATTCATTTGAAGACTGGAAAGGAAGGCTGTCGATGGAATATTGTACCAGTCCTGTAGCTCCTATCGGTATGATCGAAATAGAGCCATTATGTATGTCGCAACGAGGGCCATTACTTTCAACATTTCCAAAAAAGAGATTATTTTCTTTCGCAATGGTGGCAGAACCTGTATCAATGCATCCATTCTGATCACGTATAGCGATACCATAATTCATCGGAGCAAGACTATCGAACTGGTTGTTATTTTGAAAAAGTTCTCCATCGATCGAGTACTGAATATTACCTGTTCCACCAAAGGCATTAATGATCAATACGCCATCTTTTAATTCGCATTGCGATGCCTCGGTCGTCACATCTTTTAATGTGGGACTGGCGCCTGGATGGATTACGGAAAGTGAAGTATCCGCACAGCCATTTACATCTTTGAGATAGATAGTATAGGGCGAAGCAGCAAGATGTTCAAAATGATTTTGAGGCTGATAATTTATACCGTCTATAGAATATTGTAATATTCCTGTACCTCCATCAGCAGTAATTGTAAAAGATCCATCATTGATGTTGCAAAGCGGATCAACACTTGCAACCGAAAGAATATCTAAAGATACCGCAGGATTAATTACAGCCGACATGGTATCCCTGCAACCATTGATATCCTGAATAGTGACGAGATAAGTTGTAGGAATCAAATGATCAAAATGATTGGCATTCTGAAAATTGATACCATCAAGAGAATATTGAATCCCGCTGCCGTTTAGGACGTCAATGGTAAGTGAGCCCTGGGTTACATCACAGGAAACCAAGGTGGCCAAAATATTTTCAATTGTAATAGCGGGCAGAAAAGGAATATCAATGCTGTCAAAGGCTATGCAACCTGCGGTATCCTGCACAGTAATCATATATTCTCCGGAATTCAATTGTGTAAATACAGGAGAAGCCTGGTAATTGAGTCCATCAATCGAATAACCGATCATGCCACTCCCACCATTGACTGAAACATCAATTTCGCCATTTGAAATACCACATGTAGCAGGTACGAATGCAATATCTTCAATGACAGGAGCACTCGGATTTACCAGGCTTACTTCATCTATGATTGAGCAGCCATTGGCATCTTTCGCTACAAATTGATACTGACCGCTTGGTAAATGATCGAATGTATTTGAAAGCTGAAAATCAATTCCATTGATAGAATATGTGATCGGCGCTATTCCCCCGGAAACGCTGATGGTCAAGGAACCATCATTATTACTACAGGAAGGATTCGTGCTGCCTACACCATTGTAGATCACCGGTGCTGAGCCATAAAATTCATAAGTACTTGCACCACCTCCCACAGTAATGTTGAGGTTGCAAACAGGCGTGAGAGTTTTTGCAACAAAATTAATTTCATATATCACCGAGTTACCATTTGAAATAGCGTAGCAGGATATGCTGTCACAACTACTGGCATAAGAAACGATGCCAAAAATTTTACCCGGGATATTTCCCTGTATCGCAATTGAGCTATTTGGCGGATTAGTAATATCTATAAGTATGATCCTGTCATTTTCGGCAGCAGCATAAAGTTTTCCTTTGTAAAAAGTAAGATCCCCGGTTGCATTATAGCCGATCAATCCAAGATATGTACCAATTCCGGTGGCTTTGTTGTAAGAATATAATCTCCCCTGATCGCCGGTGCTATAAAGAATACCATCTGCAGAACTTGTCAGAGAATTATAACTCTGTGCGCTGCCAAACTGGTAAATAAAAGTTGTTTTTCCTGACAGCGTATCAATTTCATAAAGGCCACCTGCAGCACTAATTCCATATAGAGTTCCGTCAGGATGAAATGAAATATCGTTCAACCCGCGATCAACTTTAACAACCGGGGTATAAATGCAAGTAACAATGTTCAATCTGTATATAAAAAAATTGGTGGCGCCGCTAATATAAATCACCTGGCCATACACATGGACCATCCAAAAGAAAACAAGTGAAATGAGTATTATTTTTTTCACCGGACTACTGCATTAATATACCTACAGAAGTAGACAGATCGGGATAATCAGTGATGATTCCATCTGCACCCCAATTCACCAGACGTTCAATATCTTCTTTTGTATCTAATGTCCATGCAATCACGCGGATGCCGAGGGCATGAGCTTCTTTGATAGTTGATTCCTTCAATGTGGTAAAGTCAGGACTATAGATTTCAGGTTTGAAAGTTAATTTTTCAAGGTTCTTTGAAAGGTTTTTACCATTCTCCACCAGGTAGGAAATATAAAATTCACGTGGGGACACCTTATGTAATTCTTCGAGGATATTCGTGTCGAAAGATTGAAGTGTTACCCGGTTGGCCATTCCTAATTTGTTGATATCGAAAAGAACCTTCTCCACGAATTCTTTGGGTTCGGGGCAGAATTTGTTGTAATCAGAAGGAGAGGATTTTAATTCGATATTGTACCTGGGTTGTCTGAATTTATTTTCTGCAGCGAA
>JBDUDG010000262.1:0-4896 GCA_040003045.1 Saprospiraceae bacterium
ACTTGCTGTTGTGAAATCCGGTGACAAACCGTCGAAAAAGAAAATCGGTTTCTAATATGAAAATCATCCCGATTGAAACAGGCCGCTTCAAACTTGACGGTGGTGCTATGTTTGGTGTCATCCCAAAAACAATCTGGCAAAAGATGAATCCTGCAGATGAAAGCAATCTCTGCAGCTGGACGATGCGATGTCTTCTTGTGGATGCTGGTGAACAGCGTATTTTAATCGATACAGGATTGGGTGATAAACAGGATGAGCGTTTTTTCAGCCATTATTTTCTTCATGGCGATGCTTCACTGATGTCATCACTCCATAACGCAGGATATACAAAAGAGGATATTACAGATGTGATCCTTACTCATTTTCATTTTGATCACGTAGGAGGCGCTGTGGATAAAGATGATCAGGGTAATCTTAAGCCTACTTTTCCAAATGCAAAATACTGGACTACTAAAAGACATTATGATTGGGCACATGATCCGAATGCAAGGGAAAGGGCTTCATTTTTAAGGGAGAATTTTGTTCCATTAAAAGACCTGGGGGTTTTGCATTATATACCGGAAGTGCAGGGCCATCAATGGAATGATCATATCAGTATCAGGATCTCATATGGTCATACTGAATCCATGATGTTGCCTGAGATTAAGATCAATGATGATGTGACGCTGATCTATGCTGCCGACCTTATTCCTTCTGCTCATCATGTAGGGCTTCCTTACATCATGGGTTATGATATACGTCCTTTGATTACCCTTGAGGAAAAAACATCCTTCCTGACAGAAGTGGCTCAGAAAGGATATTATCTCTTTTTGGAGCATGACAAGGATACTGAATGTATATCTATCAGGCTTGATGCCAAAGGACGTCCGGAGGTGGATAAAAGGATGACACTAATGGAAGTACTAAGGAAGAGTTAAGGGGGGTTTTTCAACCAAAAATCATTTCGTATTTCGACGAAATGCATTTCAAAATCATATCTGTTTTATTTTCGTAAAAAATTGATTGACAATTCTTTATTGAAGTTCTTTGGATCATTTCCATGTATAAAAAAATATAATATTTTCCTTCTTTGCACAATTAGTGAATTCACCTTATATTTGACCTTTATTCTAAAATAGTCAGATGGTAGAAAAGGAACTGGATCGCTCACAGGTCAAATTAGATCAAATTCTAACAGCCGCAACGAAGCGTTTTGGACATTATGGATTGTCAAAAACAGCAATGATCGACATTGCCACCGATATCGGCATGTCCAAGGCCTCACTCTATTATTATTTCAAAGACAAGGAAAGCATTTTCGCCGCCGTCATAGAAAAAGAGCAGGATTTCTTTGTGCAGGAGATGAAAAAAATGATCAGGAGCTCAGACAATGCAGAGTTAATGCTCAATGAATATGTTACGCTTCGCATTAATGTGCTGAAAAAGATGCTGACCCTCGGTAAGTTTACTTATAGCAGTTTCATGGAAATCAAGCCGCAGTTGGGCTGCCTGATGCAGGATTTCAAAAAAGAGGAAACAAATATGATTGCTGAAATTCTTGATTTTGGCATTAAGAATATCGAATTTTCAGAAGTGGATATTCAAAAGCATGCAGAGTTTTTTATAGACACACTTCTCAGCATCCGCAAAGCAGTCATTTCTGATCATGCAGATGGTGATGTAGACTTCACTCCTAAAAAATATCAGAAGGTAAAGGATCAATCCATCATGTTCGCCCATATTTTCATCAAAGGAATCACAGCCCAACAGGTTAAGCTACTATGATAAATTCAACTCTTATGTCCAGGCTAAAAATATTTGTCTTTGCTGTGTTCACAGCTTTCACTTCATCTGCATTTTCCCAGAACGAAGCCAACATAACCCTGGATGAAAGCCTAACTCTTGCAACTGAACACTACCCGCTTTCAAAGCAAAAAGAATACTTGCTTGCGATGAGTGAGAATAATCAAAAAGGGATAAAGGGCTCATGGTTACCTCAGGTCAATTTTAATCTGAAAGCAACATATCAATCTGAGGTTCCCTCCTTTGATTTTGAAGGTTTCCCTTCATTAGTATTTCCAAAAGATCAATATAATTTTGGTGTTCAGGTGAATCAAACCATCCTGGATGGTGGCCTGGCGAATCAACAAAAAATCACTGAGAAAGCAAATACTGAATCTGAAATTCAGAAAAATGAAGTCGAACTTTTCAAGATAAAAGACAGAGTTCTTCAGCTTTATGGAAACATATTACTTGCCAGGGAAAACATTGAAATTCTCCAGTCTTACATCGATGACATCGGCATCCGTCGACAGAAAATGGAGTCGTCCGTTCAGAATGGCATCATGCTACACAGTGACCTTGATGAGTTGGATGCCGAGAAGTTGAAAACAGATCAGAAAAAAATTGAAGCTGTTTCGAGGTTGAAAACACTTTGCCAGGTGCTTTCTCTTTTTATCAATAAAACAGTAGATGAGAACACAAAATTTGAAGAGCTGCCAACTGATGGTCTGAATACAGGCACTGATATACTTCGACCTGAATTGCGATTATTCTCTCTCCAGCAAAATCTCATAGAAGAGCGTATTAAATTATCGGATGTCAAGACAAGACCTCATTTATCGGCATTTGGAGATGGTGCATTTGGCAGACCCGGGTTCGATTTTTTGAATCAGAAAATGAGATTTTTTGGATTGGTAGGTGTCAGTCTCACATGGAATCTCAGCAGTCTTTACAATTTAAGTTATGACAGAAATAATTTTGTCCTGCAGAAAAATATGGTCGATGAGCAAAAAGAACTTTTCAATTTAAATCTCAATGCCTCTATTCTACAGGCAAATGGAGAAATAGACAAGCTTAAACAGATGGCTGAGATTGATAATGCCATCATTGAGAAACGCAAATCGATCAGTAAAACAAAAGCAAATCAGCTCGATAACGGAACTATCACCTCATCAGATTACCTGAGTGAATTGAATGAAGAAAAACAGGCCATGTTAACTCAGCGCATGCATGAAATTCAACTTGGAATAGCCGTTGCCAATCTTCGAATCACTAAAGGAAATTAAAAATCAACATTAGATAATAATCATGGAAGAAATAAAAAACACAAAAGGTAGCCGTAAACTGATCACAAGACTGATCTTTCTAGTCATATTGATTTGTGCTGCAGTGTACGGGTATATTAAATATCGCGAAGCTCAGCGATTTGAAACTACGGATGATGCTCAACTTGATACGGACATCAGTCCTATCTCATCCAGGGTCTCCGGGTTTATTGACAAGGTTTATTTTACAGACAACCAGGAAGTGAAAGAAGGTGATACTCTTATCGTACTTGACAATCGTGATCTGCTGATCAAAGTAGAACAGGCTGAAGCGGCACTTGAAAATGCACAGGCAGGTCTTTCATCTTCAAAGGCCAGTGCCTTTTCTGTCGAGGAAGGTACCAATACCAGCACATTCAGGATAGAGGAACTGAGAGTACGTCTTCAGAGTGCGAATATCGAATATGATCGATACAAAAAGATGCTAAGCGAAGGTTCTGTCACACAACAGCAATTTGACAAGGTTAAATCTGAAAAAGAATCCTGGGAAAAACAACTCGCTACTTCACAACAGACAGAGCGCGAATCTACTTCGAAGTCAGGTGCTGCAAACAAACAAATATCTGTTGCCGCCAGTATCATTAAACAGCGGCAAAGCGAGTTGGAATACGCGCAACTTCAGCTTTCTTATGCCACCATCACAGCACCTTTTGATGGCGTTGTTTCAAAGAAGAGTGCATTGCCGGGGCAACTGATCCAGGCAGGACAACCATTGGGAGCGCTTGTCAATGAAAAAAATATTTGGGTTGTAGCCAATTTCAAAGAAACGCAGATCGGAAAGATCAGGGAAGGAATGTCTGTTGCGATCAAAGTAGATGCATTTCCGGATGCAAAAGTCACCGGAAAAGTGGCCTCTTTTTCATCTGCCACCGGCTCAAAATTTTCATTGATCCCTGCGGATAATGCCTCAGGTAATTATGTAAAAGTGGTGCAGCGTATTCCGGTGAAAATTGAAATCGATAAATCCAGCAGCGATATACCTGCTTTGAAGCCAGGTATGAGTGTATATGTCAAAGTAAGTCTTGAGGGTTCTATGCAACAGGATGGTTCCAAAAATGTTGAAAATCCTGCAAATGCCGGTTCGAACAAATAAGATTGAGGTTTAATTCATTGAGCTTAATGCTTTTTAAATAATGGCAAAGATTACTCTTGACAAATGGATTGTAATTGTGACTGTCGTCTCGGCATCACTGTTACAATTAATAGATACTTCGATTGTAAATGTCACGCTCACTCAGATGATGGGAAATCTGGGTGCATCCCTTGGTGATATTGGATGGGTGGTAACAAGTTATGCAGCAGCTAATGTCATCATGATCACAATGTCAGGATGGCTGGCCGCTAAATTTGGACGCAAAACTTATTTTACAGCCTCTATCATTTTATTTACGATTGCCTCAATTTTTTGCGGCACTTCCACGACAATAACCCAGTTGATCATATTTCGTATTATTCAGGGTATCGGCGGAGGTGGATTGCTAGCTACATCTCAGGCAATATTAATTGAGACATTCCCGAAAGAAGAAATAGGGATGGCCAATGCAATTTTCGGTATGGGTGTTATCATAGGACCGTCAATTGGACCTACATTAGGTGGATATATCACTGATCATCTTTCCTGGCACTGGGTATTTTTTGTGAACGTACCTATTGGCATTGCAGCAACAATTCTGTCTATCATTTACATTAAGGAATCAAAGCATTTTACGAAGATCGGGAAATTGGATTGGCTTGCTCTTGCATTGCTCATCATTTTTATTGGCGCATTGCAGGTGATCCTTGAAAAAGGTGAGAGTGAAGATTGGTTTGA
>JBDUDG010000263.1:0-4889 GCA_040003045.1 Saprospiraceae bacterium
ATCGATCATTGAAGACGCCAACAGCTGTGGCTGATTTTGTCATCGAGCACAATGCTGCTTTTGAAAACCGGCTTGATGAAGTGTGGAAATGGATCCGTGAAGAATCAAAAGACAGGCTTAGAGCGGAACAATTGAAATTATCTGATCTGATGAGTCATGTGCATCATGCAGTTAGATCAAGAATTATATTAGAAAATAATATGCTTGACAACCTGATCATGATGATCCGCCAGGGTGGAAAAAATATGATCAATGGACATAGTAAGCGTCTTGATTTTATTTACACATTACTTTCTGCCATTGATCCTGATAAAGTGCTTGCAAGAGGATACACGATTACAACGCATGAAGGCCGGTCTGTAAGTCGAGCTTCTGAACTTTCCAAAGGCATGAATATTCAAACGACGTTCCGCGATGGAGCAATAAAAAGTATTATCGAATGAAAAAGAATCTTAATGACTACGACAAGGCCATGCTGCAACTTGAAAAGCTTGTAGAGCGGATCCAGAATGGGGAGATGGGTCTTGAAGAAATGCGCAATGAAGTGAAAACTGCCATGGAGTTGATTCAAATGTGCAGGAATAAGCTTAGGAATATTGAAACGGATCTTGATGCGGTGATGGAGGAAGAGGAATAGGCCGGAATCAAGAATATTTGTTATTTTCCTGTTGGATTCGTTTATCCTTTGCCAATATAATGATCTTAATTCTCAACATTTTTAACAGATCAGAGTTAAAACCAAGTTTAATTCTTTGTAAGAGGAAGTTCTATTACCTCCTGTTTAGCATTTCTATATTTACTCAATTTTCTTCTTCATTATTTGCACAGACCTGCTGGCTGCCTCTCGGCGCCTGGAACTTTAAATTGGAGGTAAATGAAGGGCAATGTGAACAAAATCAATGCATAGGCCAATTTCTTGGGACCATGAATGTTGATATTTATGGAATTGGATTTGGCCCGGATACATTGTTATATGGAAAGGGGTCCAGCAATATTATTGACAGCATCAGTCGAACAATTTACCTGATCAATACTTCTACAAATGTATGCACACCTGTATTTACCTCACCTTTAAATTTGCCAGAACCTATGAATGCCTTCCTGGCTATGGGGAATGGCATTTTTTATACTATGATGTGGCAATCAGATGCATTGTATCGTTGGGATGTAAATGCGGGAACTGTTACTATCGTCGGACATACAGGTTATCCGGAGTGGAGTGATATGTGCACTTCTAATGGAAATGCCTATTACATCTCTCGGAATTTTACTCCACCCAATGTGGGTGCTTCACTCATCCATCTTGATCTTAGTAATCCGGCCAATAGTAGTGCAATTGGAATTTTTGACAATGAATATGGCATCTTCGGCATTACAGCTTCTTCAGATCCACGCTACCTTCTTGGTACGGAAACCTGGTTAGCCAATGGCGCAGATTTATATAAGATAAGTCTGATTGATGCCGAACTTACCTTGGTTTGTTCTCATTTCAACGGAGGAGCCTGGGATGGTGCATGGGATGATATTTCTTCTCCGCTCGAACATGGTATTTTACCATCTTCTGATCCTTATATTGATTTGGATTGTGATGATAGCTCAGGAGCTACAGATCAGGATTACAATGCGATTCCATTTGATTGTTTAAAGACGGGTGTGCATGTTTGTGATTTTGACATAGTGATTGAATCTAACTCCCCTATTGATGAAGTCACTTTGGAGATCAACAGTCCTACACCTGACGGAACAAATGAAATCCTTGATCTTTCAGGAACCCTGACAGGCATTACTGCAATCGGACTTGGAACCTCATTCATAAGACTTATCAATCAAGGCACTGCTACACGTCTTAATTTTCGGGAGGCGATCAAACTTATTGTTTATTCAGATCATGCCAATCCTGTTACCGAAGGCACAAGAATAATTGAAGTTCAATTTACAAGCATGAATGGACAACAAAGCAATGTAGCAAGGGCATATATCGAAGTGAATGCACTTCCACCTACACCGGTTGATTTAGGTCCGGATGCTCAATCATGTGCAGGAGATACTTTAACGATATCTGGCGGCCCTGCTTCCTTTATGTACCAATGGTCCACAGGCGATACCTCAAATGCAATTAACGTTACGACATCCGATACATATTTAGTAACCATAAGTAGCACCATCGGCTGCCCTGCAGAAGATCAGATTGACATAGAATTTCTGCCTGTTATTCATGTCTGGTTGAAAGGCGATAGCGTTGTGTGTGAAGATCATCTTATGCAGTTAGTAGTTACCACAGATGCACCTTTTCCAATTGATGTCCTTATTAATTCAGATCCCGGACAGCCAATATTACTGGAACAAGTATCCGGCGAAATGCATTATTCTGATCTCTTGTATCAAACTACTGAATTCACAATAACAAGTGTCTTGCCCTCTGAGGATGCGTGTGTTGAAGTCCCCGATCCTGAACAAGTAATAGAACTTTGGCCCAATGTTCCTGAGACTTTGGAAAATATTAGCCTTTGTTTCGGTGACAGTATCTTTCTGGGGAGCAATTATCATCATTTGGCTGGAGTTTACCCTTTGATGCTAAGTTCAATCCATGGGTGTGATAGCCTTGTAACTTATACTGTCACAATACTCCCTGCTGAGCATATTTATATGCAAGCTGTAACATGCGATCCTGCATTGGCAGGTGTTGTAATTTCATATTTACCAAATGCTAATGGATGTGACACCGTGATCCATACTATGTTCAGTCTTCTCGCGATGGATACAAATTATGTTGCTGTAACATCTTGTCGGTATACTGAAGTTGGTGTGTTCACAATTAGCCTGACCAATTTAGTGGGATGCGATAGTTTGATCATTACTACAGTTAGTTATTCATCACCTATGGACACCACTTTGGTTTGGTTATTCACTTGTGATTCCTCCGCCATTACGACGACATTGGATACATTTCTAAATTTTGGAGGGTGTGATAGTTTGGTGATGACTAGGGTGGTGATTCCTCCACCTGATACTAGCTATCAATATTTTATGAGTTGCGACTCATCTGCCATTGGTATGTCCGAACAGTGGTGGTCAGGTGTTGATGGATGCGATAGCCTCGTGATCACCATTACCTCATTGGTGATGAACGATACGACATTCGTGTTTCTCACTTCATGTGATTCCAGCACTCTTGGGGTTTTCAAAGAAATTTACCCTATCATCAATAATTGCGATAGTGTGGTTATCAGGGAAATTGATTTTGCACTGGCAGATACAACCTGGCTATCTTCAGGTGCATGCGACCCGGCTGATACCGGAATTTTTATTACTACTTTATCAAATCAATATGGTTGTGACAGTATTTTAATAACCAATATTACCCTTCTGCCTTCGAATACTTTTAGTTTCAATACCACTTCTTGTAATCCTCAGGATACTGGAATTTTCATTCAGCGACTGACAAACCAATTTGGATGTGATAGCATTATCACTACCCTTATCTCTTTGGTTCCATCGAATACAATTCAATTGGAATCCACAACATGTGATGCTGCACAAGCAGGCAATTTTACGACTTTGCTGCAAAATCAATTTGGATGTGACAGTACTGTTCTTCTCACTATCAAATTCATTAAGCCGGATACGATGGTTCAAATGTTGTTCACTTGTGAGTCCAGTGAAACAGGAACAAGAGAAACTAGTTATCAAAATAGGTATGGTTGTGACAGCCTGGTTATGGAAGTTACTGCTTTATATAATTTACCGACACTTCAAGTGACCTCGTTGGTTGATTATAATGGGTTTGACATAAGCTGTTTTGGATCAAGTGATGGTCAAGCTGGTGCGGAAGTGACAGGGACTTCACCGATTCATTATTTGTGGTCCCAGGGAAGTGATTTGGGCGTGATAGCCGGCATACCCAATGGGCTGTATTCAGTGAGCATTTCTGATGCTAATGGGTGTATGACATCTGGTGAAATAACTTTGACCGAACCCCCTCTTCTCGAAATGAATTTATTTGTTTCCGTGCCGGATTGTTTTGAGAGTGAAATGGGAATGGTACAGGTGGAAGCTACTGGAGGCGTGTCTCCTTATGTATACTCCATTGATGAAATAAATTTTTCTTCGCAAAATATTTTTGACGGGCTCACCTCAGGAGCATTCACTTTATCTGTTCGTGACGCAAATGATTGTGTGACATCCGAAATCATCGCAATCCATATTCCATTTCCGGTGAATGTTGATTTAGGCCAAAATCAGATCCTCAACATCGGTGACAGCATTTCAATCACCGCCATGGTCAATGTGCCCTATAACTTACTTGATTCCATTAAGTGGACAGGATTAGAATCTTCACCATGCCCTACTTGCCTGGAGCAAACTGTTGCACCGATTATTACTTCCGCGTATAGTATCCAGGTGATCAATAATGATGGATGTAAAGCAGAAGATGAAGTTGAAGTCACGGTAGCGAAGAATGATGATGTTTTTGTGCCAAATGTTTTTTCACCTAATGGTGATGGAACGAATGATGTATTACTGATCTCTGCAGGATCATTCGTGAAATCTATTGTTGATTTCAGTGTCTACGACCGTTGGGGAAACTTTGTTTTTCATGCTTCCAATTTCCAGGCCAATCAGAATCAAATCGCCTGGGACGGAAATTTTCAATCCACCAGACTGAATTCCGGAGTTTACACATATCGGTTAGTTGCTCTTTTAAAGGATGGCAAGCAGACCAACAGATTTGGTGATATCACTTTACTTCGGTAAAACTCTGTCACTTTTTTCCGGTTAATTAGAATCAAATTTGCCTACCAAATTTTTTCCCTCGGCGTTGCTTGCACGCAGAGGAGAAACTGAGCTTTTATAAACGAAGTGAATAAAGCAGCGAAGTGACGGGGCAA